>CBDUKC010000175.1:0-6659 GCA_965367705.1 uncultured Maribacter sp.
GACATAAACTTTTCAAGTTTTTCAATATCCTTATACGAGTAAAATGCCAAACAATGACCTTCTCCGCCATCTCTTCCAGCCCTACCTGTCTCTTGATAATAGCTTTCTATACTTTTAGGTATATCGTGATGTATTACGAATCGTACATCTGGTTTATCAATGCCCATCCCAAAGGCTATAGTGGCGACCACTACATCCACATCTTCCATCAAGAACATATCTTGATATTTGGAGCGTGTTTTGGCATCAAAACCAGCATGATAAGGGACTGCACTAATCCCATTTACCTGCAGTACTTGAGCAAGTTCCTGTACTTTTTTCCTGCTTAAACAATAAATAATACCAGATTTACCAGTGTTTTGCTTAACGAATCTAATAATATCAGCGTCTACATTCTCTGTTTTAGTCCGTACCTCGTAATATAGATTTGGCCTATTAAAGGAAGCCTTAAAAAGTACAGCATCATTAATACCTAAATTTTTTACAATGTCTTCCTGCACCTTTGGAGTTGCCGTAGCCGTAAGTCCTATTATGGGAATGTTTTCTCCCAAACGTGCCACAATAGACCTTAAATTTCTATACTCTGGTCTAAAGTCATGTCCCCATTCAGAAATACAATGAGCCTCATCTACCGCAACAAAGGATACTTCTACGGAACGCAAAAACTCTACATTTTCCTCTTTGGTCAAGGATTCTGGGGCAACATATAAGAGTTTCGTAATACCATCGGTAATATCCTGCTTTACCTGCTTTATTTCGGTCTTATTCAAAGAAGAGTTCAATACATGTGCAATCCCATGCTCTGAAGATACTCCCCTAATTGCATCTACTTGATTCTTCATCAATGCGATCAGCGGAGATACCACTATGGCAGTTCCTGGCTTCATTAATGCAGGAAGCTGATAGCAAAGCGATTTACCACCTCCAGTGGGCATAATAACAAAACAGTTCTTATTTTGTAAAATTTGTTTAATGACTTCCTCTTGAAGCCCTTTGAACTGGGAAAAACCAAAATATTTTTTTAAGGAGGCATGTAAATCAACCCCGTTCAAAGCTTTCTCGTCTATCACGTTTTTCAATTTGGTGCAAAGAAATTATGCAAGTAATTCACTTGGCCGTTAAAATAAGATTCTACTAAAATAGCAAACCAAATTATTAGGCGATACATATACTATAACATTAAGTTTATGTAATTTTGTAATCTTAAAGATAAGACAATCTTTTAGGAATACAATTCATAAAACTGAATAATACCTTGACATCCGCGAGCACAATTATTGATTTAGCCAAAAAGACAATTGAAATCGAGCGCGATGCAATCACCCATCTTTTAACTCTAGTAGACGAGGATTTTGCAAATGCTATCAACTGCATTATTGCATCCAAAGGTCGTGTGGTGATATCTGGAATTGGGAAAAGTGCAATTATCGCTTCAAAAATCGTTGCCACCTTGAACTCTACTGGAACTCCGGCCATATTTATGCACGCAGCCGATGCCATACATGGGGATTTAGGTACTGTACAAGAGAACGATGTTGTTATCTGCATCTCTAAAAGTGGCAGCACACCGGAGATTAAAATGTTGGTTCCTCTTTTAAAAAGAGGAAAAAATAAGTTGATTGCCATGACCGGAAATCCAGATTCTTTCTTGGCCAAACAAGCAGATTTTCTTCTAAATACATTTGTAAAAGAGGAGGCCTGCCCTAATGGATTAGCTCCAACAACCAGCACCACGGCTCAATTAGTTATGGGTGATGCTCTGGCCATTGTCTTATTGGAACTGAAAGGATTTAGCAGTGCGGATTTTGCCAAGTATCATCCAGGGGGTGCGTTAGGTAAAAAACTATATTTACGTGTAGCGGACATTATCAAGAACAACCAAATACCGGAAGTGCAATTAACTACGGAGGTAAAGCAAGTAATCGTTGAAATTTCAAAAAAAATGTTGGGCGTCACCGCTGTATTGGATAAGGATAAAATCGTAGGCATCGTAACGGATGGAGATATAAGAAGAATGCTCAATAAGCATGATAACATTAAAGGCTTAACAGCTGCGGACATCATGAGTTACAACCCAAAAACCGTAGCCACCGACACCCTTGCAGTAGAAGCTTTGAAACTCATGCAACAAAAAGGAATATCGCAGTTATTGGCCGTAGACAAAGGTGAATACAAAGGTATTATTCATTTACATAATCTCATAAACGAAGGTATTTTATAATGGGAGAAAAAACGACCACACCACCAAACGAGATGTCTTTTTTAGATCATCTAGAAGAACTGAGATGGCATTTAATACGGTCTACCCTAGCAATAGTAATTATTGGTTGTGTAGCTTTTTTAATGAAAGACTTCATTTTTGACACCATCATTTTTGGTCCCAAAAAAATGGATTTTCCTACCTATCGCGTATTTTGCGAGATTGCTACTTTTTTAGGTTTTGACTCTGCATTCTGCGCTGATAAGCTACCCTTTACCATTCAAAGTAGGTTAATGTCCGGTCAATTTTCTGCACATATATGGACTTCTATTTGGGCGGGTTTTATTGTAGGTTTTCCTTATGTATTATATGAAGTTTGGAAATTTATTAGTCCAGGACTGTACGAGAAAGAACGCAAAAATTCAAGAGGCTTTATCCTTGTAGCTTCCTTCTTATTCTTTTTAGGGGTGCTTTTTGGATACTACATTGTAGCGCCTTTATCAATTAACTTCTTAGGGACTTATCAAGTAAGTTCTGAAGTAACCAACGAATTTGACCTTGCTTCTTATATTTCTACAATCAGGACATCTGTAATTGCTTGTGGTATTCTATTTGAATTACCCATAATCATTTACTTCTTGACCAAAGTAGGTTTGGTTACCCCTGAAATAATGAAAAAGTACCGAAAAATAGCCTTGGTTATTGTTTTGATATTATCTGCGGTAATTACACCGCCAGACGTAACCAGCCAAATTATCGTTGCTTTTCCTGTTTTGATTTTATATCAAGTAAGTATTGGTATTTCAAAACGAGTTTTAAAAAACGAAGCAAAAAGAGCACGCAAGGAGGAAAAAGCAAGAGAAAAAGCAAAAGCAAAGAAAGATGTCAAACCAAATTGAGGAATTTAATGCCTATCGCTCTAAGATGAACGATAAGCTATTGGGTGATAACAATAAAATCATTAAGCGCATATTTAATCTAGATACCAATGCTTTTGCAAAGGGAGCACTAGATGTTAAGACCAAAGAGCTCTTGGGCTTAGTAGCATCCGCTGTTCTTAGATGCGATGATTGTGTGAAATATCATCTAGAGAGCTCGCATAGGGAAGGTGTGACCAAGGAAGAAGTTATGGAAACCTTGGGTATTGCCACACTTGTGGGGGGTACAATCGTTATCCCACATCTTAGACGCGCCTATGAGTATTGGGAGGAATTGGAAAACCAGCAAGGTTAAATAAACCATAAAACCTTTTCATAGCAATGAATAAGGTTTAGATTTGAGAACATGAAGCTTAGAGCCGAAAACATAATGAAATCTTACCGAGGCCGCAGAGTGGTCAAAGGGATTTCTTTGGAAGTAAACCAAGGGGAAATCGTTGGACTGCTAGGACCAAATGGAGCTGGCAAAACAACATCTTTCTATATGATTGTTGGCCTTATTAAGCCCAATGGTGGCAGCATCTACTTGGATGACATGGAAATTACCAAATTCCCCATGTACAAAAGAGCTCAAAACGGGATTGGCTATTTAGCTCAGGAAGCATCTGTTTTTCGAAAATTGAGTATCGAAAAAAATATATTAAGTGTACTACAACTTACTAAACTTAGTAAAAAGGAACAGCACATGAAGATGGAATCCCTTATCGAGGAATTTGGTTTGGGACATATTAGAAAAAGTAGAGGCGATTTATTGTCTGGTGGGGAACGCAGGCGTACAGAAATTGCAAGAGCACTGGCTACCGACCCAAAATTTATTTTACTTGATGAACCGTTTGCAGGGGTTGATCCAGTTGCCGTTGAGGACATACAGCGTATCGTAGCCCAATTAAAGAATAAAAATATAGGTATCTTAATTACGGATCACAACGTGCAAGAGACCTTAGCCATAACAGAACGCTCCTATCTTATGTTCGAGGGCGGTATTCTAAAATCGGGCATTCCAGAGGACTTGGCCGCGGATGAAATGGTCCGTAAAGTCTACTTAGGCCAAAACTTTGAACTTCGAAAGAAGAAGTTGGATTTTTAATTTTACTTCACCATTGAAAATACATAGTATAATTCAGTAGCAATTTGCAAGCTACGCTCCATATATTTTGCTGATTGCAAAGGTGTATGATCATATGCTTTTGGATCTTCAAACGTAAGTGGTATTCGTTTTTCTGCTCCCGGTATAAATGGACAATTCTCATCAGCATGAGAACAGGTCATAATCGCTGCAAAATTACCTTTAGGGTTAAAGGAGTGGTCATATACTTTTGAAAACCCAATAACCGGGTGTACTTGTTCAGCATATTTGATACTGTACACAGGATTAACCTCAGAAGACAATTTAGTAATCTCAAAACCTGACTTTGATAAGGTCTCGACAATCTTTGGAAACAAGGCGGTTGCTTCAGTTCCTCCAGAATAGCAAGTTACATTTGGAATATTATAATACGAAGATAAAGCCTGCGCCCAAATCTGCGTTAAATGACTCCTACGCGAATTATGAGTACACACAAAATTTAAGTTTACCAGATCCCCAGCATCTTTTTTATCTTGTATAAAGTCGATCAGTATTTTCAAAGCTGATAAGCGCTCCTTTGCGATTTTTGAAGTATCAAATTTTTCAATTGTATGAGTAAGCTCTGAGATCAGATTATTTGTATTTCGTATCATTGTTCAATACTACAACTAATTTATTACGTTATAAAAACCCACTCAGAAACCTAACAATTATTTAATCTCTATATTTTTTCAAATTATAAAGGGCCCAAATGAAAAACAACAACTCCAAAATCAATGCCGGTGTAAATGGAATGGAAACCCCATCAAAAACAGTACTTACAATCCTACCAAATGATATACCTCCCATAAATAAAACATTACTTACTGTTGCGGCATACCATAATTTTGATCTGTATGCTCCCAATAGCCAAAAAATACCGATTCCCATGTAAATTCCCATGACAGCACGTAGCATATTCTTTAATTCTAGCGCTTCCACTTGATAATCCAAAAGCAAAGGCATAAGGTACGAGGGATGTCCACCGTAGACGCAACCTGCTATAATTACAATAATTCCAGAAAGCAATAAATTTAGATTCTTGTTCATACGGAAACCTTATTCTTTCGATATAACCGATAATAAAACCAAGCTCCAACACCACCAATAAGAGAGAAAACAGCCAACATCCAGAAAACATGACGGTGTCCAATTACCCCAGGGTTGGCATCCAAAAGATAACCCATAGCGGGCCCTGCGAAAATATCTGGCGTATACCCTACAAGTGAAATAAGACCCACGGCAGTTCCTGTCAATACTAAAGGAATCTTTCCTTGTTCCATTACAGCAAAATATAAGGAACGAGCTGCGTATACTCCAGTCGCCACAATCAAAATAGACATAAAGAACAATAAGGTTGAAGAATCTGTAATTACCCCAGTTGCAAATAGTAACGCCCCTAGAAAGGAGACTATAAAACTGACCAATAACCAATATGTGGTTTGCGAACGGTCTGCTAATATTCCAATGACAACGCCTACAATGGGACGAACAAATAATAAAAAAGTTCCTACTTGGGCCGACTGCACCTGATCATACCCCATAACATCTTGAGCATATAGCGAGAATACATCAGTAATTTTATACCCTACATATGCACAAGCAATAATAACCATTAACAAACCCACTGCTGGTAATTTAAGTACTTCCTTAATTTGTGAAAAAGTGATTTTATCTAGGATAATCGCTTGTTCATATGCTTTGTCCATTCGCATAAAAAACCAAACTAAAAAACCAACTACGACAACAATACCTGCAGATACCAAAATTACATATCTAAAAGCTTCTTTACTTTCCAATACTGAAGCTTCGGCAATTTCACTCGTGATAAAAATTGAGAAAATGAGTACGCCCATTGTTCCGAACAAGGCCCCTACCAAACCTCGGCCTCCATCTAATAATCCAAAGGCCTTACCTTGCGAACTTTCTCCACCCCAAACACGGGTAGCTTTTATCATAGCCGCCCAAAATAAAAATATGGTAGTAAACCCCCAATAACCATACAAGATTTTGAGTACAAAATAGCTTGGAAAAGTAGCATAAACCAATCCACCTAATGCTGTCATCCAAAGCGCTACGGCAATCAATTTTCTAGGCGGATATTTATCTGCTAAAGGACCACCAAAAAGGTAAGAAACTAAAGCAACAAATCCATAAACAGAAAAGCATAATCCAAGCTGCGTATTATCCAATGCAAATACATTAAGAACTGTAGGCCTGAATACGCGTGCCAATACAAAAGGAAGTATAAATACACTTTCCCCTGCCAAAATTAATAACAAGAGATAGTACCAAGGTGCTTTTCGTTTTTGGTTCATGGTTTTTTTATAGGAATCCAGAGTTCTTCTTCAGAATTGGGATTATTATTTTTGTAGTTTGCTCCTAACACTTCATAGTGAGGACGGTCATCCAATAT
>CBDUKC010000176.1:0-6658 GCA_965367705.1 uncultured Maribacter sp.
CCAGAAGATACCTGGGCCGATATGTTAGGATTAGAAATGGAAGTTATGCCAAATTATGGGCATACGCTGTATTCAGATGAAAAAGTAATCAAGAAGGTTTGCTTGGATTTATTACAACAGGTAACCAAGATTGCAGCTCCAAAAACCAAAAAGGCAGTCTAGTTCTCAATAGTTTACGGAAAACTTACAATAAAAAAGAGTCAAAAAATATAGTCCGATTGTGGATTATGTTTTTTGACTCTTTTAGGTTAGGGCAAACCTAACTACCATGTTATTTGATATGGTTTAAGAAACTGCTTTTAGTTTTTTAACCGTTTCGTATGATAATTTTTGTTCTGCATACGGTTTGGTTACTTTAAATTCGCTTTCATCGTTACTTGGCATCTCAAACATCGCATCTGTAAATATGGCCTCACACAAAGACCGCAAGCCCCTTGCGCCAAGTTTATATTCTATAGCCTTATCTACAATGTATTCCAAAGCCTGTTCTGTGATGGTAAAGGTAATGTCGTCCATAGCAAAAAGCTTTTCATATTGCTTTATGATGGCGTTTTTAGGTTCTGTAAGGATAGCGCGCAAGGTTTTCTTATCCAATGGGTTCATGTGCGTTAAAACAGGTAATCGACCAATGATTTCTGGAATAAGTCCAAACTCTTTTAAATCTTTGGGTATGATGTATTGTAACATGTTGTCATCATCCAACTTGTCGTCCACTTTTGAAGCATTATAGCCTACAGCTTGCATGTTTAATCGCTTTGCGATAGCACGTTCAATACCGTCAAAAGCTCCACCGGCAATAAAAAGAATATTTTCGGTATTTACTTCTATGAATTTTTGATCTGGATGCTTACGACCTCCTTTAGGCGGTACGTTTACTACAGTACCCTCTAGAAGTTTAAGTAGTCCTTGTTGAACTCCTTCTCCAGAAACATCACGTGTAATAGAGGGATTGTCACTTTTACGAGCAATCTTATCTATTTCATCAATAAAAACGATACCGCGCTCTGCTTTTTCTAAATTATAGTCGGCCGCTTGTAGTAATCGGGTTAGGATACTTTCTACATCTTCTCCAACGTATCCTGCCTCTGTTAAAACGGTTGCGTCAACGATTGCTAATGGAACGTTTAGCATTTTAGCAATGGTCTTGGCCATAAGGGTTTTTCCGGTACCGGTTTGCCCAACCATGATAATGTTACTCTTCTGAATTTCTATGTCATCTTCTTTGGATGACGGTTGTAATAATCTCTTATAGTGGTTGTAAACAGCAACGGACATTACCTTTTTAGTGCGTTCTTGACCAATAATAAAGGTGTCCAGAAAATCTTTGATTTCAAGCGGTTTTCTTAGTACGAGTTCGGAGGAAAGATCGTTGGTCTTTGTTTGCTTGGATTCTTCAGCCACAATACCATGTGCTTGTTCAATACACCTATCGCAGATATGCGCATCTAAGCCCGCAATCAACAAATTAGTTTCCGGTTTTTTTCGTCCGCAGAACGAACACTCTAAATTTTCTTTTGCCATACAATTACTAATCAGACCTAAACCATAACGAACGTATCTCGTTTTTGGTTTACTATTACTACATAAATACTATGAGTTGGTCGAAATTATTTCTTCTCTCTTACTAAAACCTCGTCAATCATGCCATATTCTAGCGCTGCATCTGCCTTCATCCAATAATCCCTATCACTATCATCATGCACTTTTTTGACAGATTGGCCAGAATGGTTAGCAATGATTTCGTACAATTCGTCTTTTAATTTTAGAATTTCTTTTGCCGTGATCTCTATATCGCTAGCTTGGCCTTGGGCTCCACCCATAGGTTGGTGTATCATTACTCTAGAATGTTGTAATCCACTGCGTTTCCCTTTTTCTCCTGCACAAAGCAGAACTGCGCCCATGGAAGCTGCCATTCCGGTACAGATAGTCGCTACATCCGGATTTATGAATTGCATGGTATCATATATACCAAGACCCGCATAAACACTTCCTCCTGGTGAGTTAATATAAATTTGAATGTCTTTAGATGCGTCAACACTCGCCAAGAATAATAACTGCGCCTGAACGATGTTTGCAACTTGATCGTTAATTCCCGTTCCTAGAAATATTATACGATCCATCATCAACCTGGAATACACATCCATGGCGATTACGTTCATTTGTCTTTCTTCTATAATGTTCGGCGTCATGTTAACAGGGTACATACTGCTCATGATACGATCGTAATAGGTACTGCTTATGCCTTGGTGCTTTATTGCGTAGTCCTTGAACTCTTTTCCGTAATCCATTTTTCTAATTCGATTTTTCTGAATAATTACCACTGCTGGTTTCAAACATTGTATTTACACTCTAATTGACTAAGGACTGTATTTCCTTGATGTATTAAGAGGCAAAAAAAGGTGCCGAAAAATTAATTTCCGGCACCGTAAAGATACTTAATTTATTATTCGAATACTATCCGTAGACCTCTTTGACAAAGTTTTCATAAGTGACTTCCTTTGTTTTAAGATTGGCTTTTTCCTTATAAACGTTCAATAGTTTCTGGCTCATTAATTGCTCTGAAAGTCTTTTGACCTCATCTTGATTGCCTAAAACTCGTGCAGCTATGTTGTCCAATTCTTCTTCTTTTGGATCTAGTTGTCCGAATTGTGCCATTTGGGATTTAATGAATCCTTTTGCAAACTCCTTTAGCTCATCAAACTGCACTTGAAGCTTGTTTTCACTTATGATTTTGCCTTCAATAAGTTGGTAGCGTAATCCTTTTTCGGATTTTTTATACTCCTCTAAAGCTTCTTCCTCGGAGAGTTCTTTTTCTCCTGTTACCTGAATCCACTTGGTAAGAAATCCTGAAGGAAGTTCAAATTTTATATTCTCAATGAAATATTCTGTAACGTCGTTAAGCAATTTTTGATCTGCTTGCTGTTCGAACTGCTTTTCAGAATCTTCTGCAATGCGGGCTCTTAGTTCTTTTTCAGAGCTTACAGTGTCTTTGCCGAAAAGTTTATCAAAAAGTTCTTGATTTAAAGCTGCAGGCTCACGTTCATTGATTTCCGAAATAGTGAAGCTAACTTCAACATCCAATTTCTTTGCCTTTTCCGCAGAAATGCCCAGCATGCTAGATAGCATTTGATCTTCTTTTAAAAGTCCTTTGGTTTTTAGGGTTACAACATCACCTACTTTTTTGCCTAGTAAGCTTTCTTTTGCCTTCTTGCTTTTAAGTTTATCCAACTCAAGTAAAGTCTCGTTGTTTATCTCCTCGGTCTCGTTGACGAATGTGCCCGAAACTTCATCGACCTTCCCTACCACATCCTTAGAGGTTAATTTGCCATATTGTTTTTGGATGCGCTCTACTTGTTCGGAAATCATTTTCTTATCCGCAACAATTTTATAATGGGTTATAGCTTTTTTTGTTTTTAGGGCAACTTCAAAGTTTGGAGCAAGTCCTAGCTCAAATTCAAACGCCAGTTCGTCCTTATCCCAGTCAAAATGGTCTTGCTGTTTTGGCAATGGATTCCCAAGTACATCTAGCTTTTCTTCTGTAAGGTACTTGTTAAGGTTGTCCTGCAATAGTTTGTTTACCTCGTCTACCAATACAGCTTTTCCGTATTGTTTCTTTATAAGTCCCATAGGAACCTGTCCTTTTCTAAAACCAGGAATATTTGCCTGTTTTTTGTAGTCCTTAAGGATAGTGTCTACTTTGTCTTGGTAATCTTCCTTGGTGATAGCAACTTTAACAACAGCGTTTAAATCGTCTATCTGCTCTTTTGTAATATTCATTCCTTGGTATCTTTTTCTTAAATAAAATCGGATGCAAAATTACTCTATTTTAGAATGTTTGCCAAGTTTTCAACCAGCTGAATTTCAAATCTTAACTGCGCTAATTCTTATCCTCCTTTAACAAGGAAAATAAAATAGATTGTAAAAATGAGAGGAGTAAGCTAAATAGTAAGGCCCACCATATACTGTCAACACTAAATCCTGCGATAAGATTGTCTGCTAAAAGTATAATTACCGCATTAATTATCAATAGGAATAGCCCTAAGGTTAGCACTGTAACAGGCAATGTTAAAATGATAAGGATGGGTTTGACCAAAAAATTCAATAGACTAAGTACAACAGCTACGATAATGGCAGTTACATAAGAGTCTACCGATACGTTTGGTAAAATATTAGCTAAGAGTACTACGGCAAGTGCGCTTAAAAGTGTTCTAAGTATCAGTTTCATATGGGATTGTTTATTGGTTGTTAAGGTTTTTTAAAATGGAATGTATTTTAAAGATACTAAAATAAATTCATCAACTAGTTCTTGGTTTCGCTTAGGAATGAAAGCGACTTTTCAAAAAATTCTTTTGGATTTTCAGCGTGCAGCCAATGACCTGCGTTGGAGACCGTATCCATTGTGGCCGCTGGAAAATGTTTTTTGATATCGGTAATATCGTTTTCAGTTACGTATTCTGACTTGCTACCCTTTAGGAATAGGGTAGGTCCGGTATAGCTATCGGTACTGTTGATGTTTTCCCCTACTTCTTCCATTTTCTGACTTAAGACCTTAAGATTGAAACGAAAGGCAAGTTTCTTTTCCTTGGTCCAATACAGGTTTTTAAGTAGAAATTGACGGATTCCAGAATTTTTGAGGTGTTTTTGAAGTTCCTTGTCCGCTTCTGTTCTAGACCTTATCTCGTTCAAATTTACGCTCTGTAAAGCTGTAATAATTTCATGGTGATGTGGTGGATAGAATTTTGGCGCTATATCCGCAACAAGTAATTTTTGAGTCATTTCTGGAAAGTTACATGCAAATTGCATAGCCGTTTTTCCTCCCATAGAATGACCTATCAGCGCTGTATAGGGAATCCCTTTGGTATTAAGATAGGCCTTTAGGTCATTGGCCAAAAGGTCATAATTAAAATCATCGCTATGAAAACTCTTGCCGTGGTTCCGTTGATCTAGCAAGTGCACGTTGAAACCTTTTTCGGCATATGCCGCTCCAAGGGTTTTCCAGTTGTCGGACATCCCTAAAAAACCATGTAAAATACATAAGGGTGTTCCTGTACCTATGACTTTAGAATGTAGGATAGTGTTCATTTTAACTTATTTAAGTACATGTTTATGACATTTTCCAGACCCAGGTACAACGATTCACATATAAGTGCATGGCCAATGGAAACCTCTAAAAGCTCTGGTATCTGGGTTTTGAAATAGTGAATATTCTCCAAATTAAGATCGTGACCTGCATTAATTCCAATGCCAAGTTCATTTGCTCTCAGGGCAGCTGAAATAAATGGAGCTATTGCCTGTTCTTTATTGTTTGTATAACCTTTGGCATAGCTTTCGGTGTAGAGTTCTATCCTATCTGTCCCAGTTGCTTTCGCTCCATCTATCATACTTGCTATTGGGTCAACGAATATGGAAGTCCGTATTCCCGCTCGTTTAAATGTGGAAACAATATCCGATAGAAATTCTGCATGCTTTACCGTATCCCATCCTACGTTCGAGGTGATGGCATCTATAGCGTCTGGAACCAGGGTTACTTGGGTTGGCTTTGTCTGTAGTACCAAGTCTATGAACTTAGGGTTTGGATTCCCTTCAACATTGAACTCTGTCGTTACTATTTTTGCAAGGTCTTTTGTGTCTTGGTATTTAATGTGCCGCTCGTCCGGTCTTGGGTGTACGGTAATACCTTGCGCTCCAAAACGCTCTATGTCTTCCGCTACTTTCACCACGTTTGGAACGTTTCCACCACGCGAGTTACGTAAAGTAGCTATTTTATTAACGTTTACACTTAGCTTTGTCATAATGTCCGGTTTCGTTTAGATGGCTTCAAAAATACAAATTAGGCATGCCTTTTGATATTAATAATTACTATTTTGCGTTATAATTAAGCTTATGCACATACAAAAACATATCATCACCAACATTCCTGTATTTACAGTGGAAGATACTTTTGAAAAAGTTTTAGCATTTTTCAAGGAAAGTACCTATTCCCATATCGCAATTACGGAGCAGGGACGTTTTTTAGGTGTTTTTTCTGAAAATGATATCGAAACGGTTGATGCTAAAGCAAAAATAGATACATCTAGATATGATTTAGAGACATTTTTTGCCCGTAAGGAAACCAATTGGTTAGATGTTCTAGAGGCTTTTGCTAGAAACGAGGCCAATGTGTTGCCGGTAATTGGAGCAGAAGAAGAGGTGTTGGGTTATTACGACCTAACAGATATCGTAACTGTGTTCATAGACATACCATTTTTTACGGACCCTGGTAATATTTTAGTTGTTGCTACGGGTGTTAAGGATTATTCTTTTAGTGAAATAGCGCAAATTGTAGAAAGTAATAACGCGAAGATGATAGGTGCTTTTATAACCGACGTTCAGAATGATGTTGTTCAGGTAACAATAAAAATTAGCACGGTTAATTTTAATGAAGTTGTGCAGACTTTTAGGCGTTATAATTACCATATTCTTTTTGGTACTAGCGATGACCAGTTTTTAGAAGGATTAAAACAGAGGTCTGATTATTTGGACAAATATCTAAATGTGTAACATGAAGGTTGCTATTTACGGACAAACCTATCAGGATAATGCTATTGAATTTTTGGAAGAACTTCTGGAAGAACTTCAAAAGGAGTCTGCCAAGGTTTTCATAGAAGCTGATTTCTAT
>CBDUKC010000177.1:0-6645 GCA_965367705.1 uncultured Maribacter sp.
TGCCCAGATAGCGGTGTCTCTAATAGCGGTCATTTGCCTTATTTTTTGTATTTCATAAGGATAGTTGTCCGGTCCAAAAGGTGCATGTCTTCTGCCGTTTACGTGTACACCGTTTGGAATTTTATAATCGTTATGCCAAAAGAAGTTTTTCTCGTTCACTGCTTCGTTAATTGCCACTCGCGGTACTTTAGTGGTTGGTACTTTGTTTCCAGTTAATTCATTAGCGATAAGGTTTGATAGTTTTTTGTAGCCTTCGTCGTTTAATTGAGAGCCGTCTATTGTATGGTTTCCTTTGGTATACCAGCCTTTGCTTGGATTAAAAACATCTATAAATGGAACTTGATTATTTAAAGCTGTAGTTTTGATAGCTTCGGTATATAACTTCAGGTTTTTATTTTCTTGTATTCCATTGGGTATGTCATAATCTTTGGAACGGTCTTCGAATGCTATAGGTGAAACCAGAACTAATTGTGGACTAGTTGTTCCGTTGTACTGCTGGGTTTTGGTATGTTGAATAAATGCATGTAATTCGTACTTGAAATTTTCTAGTCCTTCTGGGCCTTCAAAAGATTCATTGTAACCAAAAAAACCTACGATAATATCTGCTTTCGTGCGAGTTAGCCACTCATCGGGATACTCAAATATTCCTTCACTTCCGGTAGCTTTTGCGAGTTCGGTCTGGAATTTTTCAGCTCCAGGAAATGCCCATGGCGTGTTTCGGGAAGAGTGCGGCCTAAATCCAGGAGTGTCTCCACCATCGCACATGTTTCTTATGATTAGGGAATCGTTAGGAAATCGTAAATGTATTTCGGTTTCAAAATATCCGTAATGCATCATTCGTGAGCCTAGATTATTACCTATCAGGGCAATGGAATTTTTAGGGTTAAACTCGACTAAAGGTGTTTTTTCTTTTGAACATGAAATCCCTAAAAGAAGTATAAAAAGGAGTGCTATGAAATTTTTGGATAAATTTAGATTGAATGATCGCATTATAGAGAGGCTATTTGATTAGGTAGTGCATTTAAATATACTCATAAAAAAGCCACCTTTTAGGTGGCTTAAATTAAAATTTATTTGGGATTAACTTTTATCGTAAGAATTATGTTTGTTAAAAATCTCTATAATCACCTTCAAGGAATTGGTTCGCTTCCTCTTCTGCAAATTTAGCATTCTTACTGTCCCAGTTTAATGTTTGGTTTGGAAAGCGGTTTGCGATTACGCCTAACAGAATAGTTTCGGTAAGTTTTGAAGCATACCTAAAAGGTGCACTGCATTCATCCGTGCCCAAACAGGCATCAACAAACTGATGGTAGTGTTTAGGTCCTTCCGAGGCGTAATCACGAATGGGATTACCCATATTATTCGCTTTACTGACTGCTTCGATCTCTTTTGAAATGTCTACGTATTTCCCATCCACTATTTTAGTTGGTAATTGCATGAAGTGCGGCAATAACAAACGACCTTTATCACCAATGAACATTGCTCCTTGTTCAGGCAATGTTCCCGGACCGCTCACCTTAGTTTCTAAGGACATTTTTTCCTCAACCGAGGCTTCTTTGATATCCGTTCCATTAGCTGTGGTTGCCATTTCATTTGCACCTGGAAGTTTTAAATCCTCATGCATTTCAGGTGCTCCTGGTCCATCGGACCAGATCCATTTTAAACTATCTGCGGTGTACGGGGTTCCTGGAAACTCATACGTAACGACATTGTTTTCTGGAAAACCAAAACCGTTCGGTTCCCTGCATTCTGTTTTTATAGTCCGAGGTACATCCAATGCCAAAGCATTGTAAGGAGTATCAAAAATATGGACACCCATA
Source organism: uncultured Maribacter sp. (assembly GCA_965367705.1). Lineage (GTDB taxonomy): Bacteria > Bacteroidota > Bacteroidia > Flavobacteriales > Flavobacteriaceae > Maribacter. The sequence goes on from CBDUKC010000177.1 coordinate 1,821, forward strand.
TCCCCCAAGGTTCCACAACCATAGTCTACTAATTTCCTCCAGTTTCCAGGATGGTAAATACCTTCTTTATAAGGCCGCTCTGCAGATGTTCCTAACCAAAGGTTCCAGTCCAATGTTTCTGGTACTGCATCCTCACCGGCAGGAACCGGTCCGTCATATCCCCAATTTTTTGGAGACCAAGCCCTTACGGTATGTACCTTTCCTATAATACCGGATTGAATTAACAAAGTTGCCAGTTTGTAATCATAGAAAGAATGTACTTGAATTCCCATTTGAGTAACCAAACCCTTTTCTTCCGCTAATTTTTTCATCGCTCTCGCTTCCGAAACATAGTGTGTTAAGGGCTTTTGGCAGTAAACAGATTTGTTCATCTCCATAGCCATCATGGATACGGGTGCATGCGTGTGATCGGGGGTAGAGACCACTACAGCGTCTATCTCATCGCCCATTTCCTTAAGCATTACCCTATAATCACTAAATGTTTTAGCATTTGGGTGCAGTTTTTTAGCTTCCGCAAGATTCGTAGCGTCTACATCACACAATGCCGTTACGTCTACTTTTGCATGGGACGAAATATCGTTAAGATCTGCCGCGCCCATATTTCCTACACCAACGTGGGCGGTTCTTAGACGTGTTAACGGTGTTACTTTTGCTAGTTGTTGTTCTTCCTTGCAGGCCAATAAAAAAGATGGCATGAGCGCTGTTGAGGATGCCAAGATGGCCGATTTTTTTAAAAATTCTCTTTTCTTCATAAAATCGATATTATAGTTTTTTGATTTTTATATTGCGGAACCAAATAGGACTAGAATGGTCTTGAAAACCAATATAGCCTTTTTTATATTTTCCGTAATCTGCACTATTTTTCCATTTTTCAGAGTTCTTTTTTTCATACCAGTCCTCTGACCACGGTACGAAAGATACTACCATTTTTCCATTGAGCCAATGCTCTACCTTTTCTGGGGTAAAAACAATTTTAGAGGAATTCCATTCTCCAACAGGATGAAGCACTTTCTTGGAGGCATCCGCGGGATGCATTGCGTAATCTGAAGCGGTTTGTTGCAAGGGTTTTAGATCTTCTGGATTGTCAGTATAGCCTAGGCTTATGTTGTAAGAGGTTAGATCATGCATTTCTGCATAGTTTTCATCGTCAATCAGTTGATATTCTGGAGCTATTTCTGGAATGCTGTTATAGCCTTCCTTGATATGGTAAAAGATGCCACTGTTTCCTCCTTTTGGTAGCTTCCACTCTACGTAAAACTCGAAGTTATCAAATTCCTCCGCACCATAGATAATGTCTTTACCACCTGTATAGTCTTGTTCAAGTCCAAGTTCCGTATCAAAAGTAAGCTCTCCATTTTGAACGACCCATCCCGGAGGTAGTGCCTCTCCATTATAGGCACGCCAACCTTCTGTGCTGGTGCCGTCAAATAGTATGGTCCATTCAGTTGATAGCTCGACCGGTTCTGTTTTAGTGGTGTTTTCTGCTTTTTTATCTGTCTTACAGGCAGTTAATAAAATAGAAAATGCAATAATTATACTCAGGTTTCTCATAGTTTACTAAATTAGCTTATGAATTTACAGAAAAAAAAAAGCGTTAAGCTTTTTTTTCGCTTAACGCCATTTGATACCTGATTGAGGAAAGAATACTAGAGGAAAGAATACTATCGGTGTATGGTCTGAGTCCTATCCGGACCTACGGACACTATTTTAATAGGTACTTCCAATTCTTTTTCTAGGAAAGTAATGTATTTGTTTAACGTGGCAGGAAGCTGGCCTTCGCTAGTCATTTTTGTTAAATCTTCTGCCCATCCATCCATTTCAGTATAAATTGGAGTTACATTTTCTGCTTCAATATTAAACGGAAGATGATCAATTTTTACCCCTTTATAATTGTAGGCAGTGCACACTTTTAATTTTTTGAAGCCGCTAAGGACATCTCCTTTCATCATCATTAATTCTGTAACGCCATTAATACGTACAGCATATTTTAGGGCTACTAAATCTAACCAGCCACATCTTCTTGGTCTTCCGGTTGTAGCTCCAAACTCGTTTCCTACGCGTCCCATGGTTTCGCCATCTTGATCAAACAGTTCTGTTGGAAAAGGACCACTCCCCACTCTTGTGGTATAGGCTTTAAAGATTCCCTTTACATCCCCTATCTGGTTCGGAGCTACTCCTAACCCAGTACAAGCACCAGCGGCGGTCGTGTTGGACGAAGTTACGAACGGATATGTTCCAAAATCTATATCCAATAATGACCCTTGAGCCCCTTCGGCCAATATTTTTTTGCCAGATTTTTGAGCTTGGTATAGATATTCTTCACTATCGATGAACGTAAGTTCCTTCAATTCTTTAATGGCTTTGAAAAAATCTGATTCCAGTTCAGCAAGGTCGTATTGAATGTCTACATCGTAGAAACCTATCATGGCTTCATGTTTGTTGGCCAATGCTCTATATTTCTCCTTCCAATCACTCAGTTCTAAGTCACCAATTCGCATTCCGTTTCTACCGGTTTTGTCCATATAGGTAGGACCAATGCCCTTTAATGTAGAACCAATTTTGGCTTTTCCTTTTGAAGCTTCAGAAGCAGCATCTAAAAGACGGTGGGTAGGTAATATTAAATGCGCTTTTCTAGAAATCAGTAATTTTGATTTGATATCTAGGTTGAATTTTTTTAAGGCATCCAGTTCTTTTTTGAAAATCACAGGGTCTATAACCACGCCGTTACCGACCACATTGATTGCATTCTTATGAAATATGCCTGAGGGGATAGTATGTAAAACATGTTTTATACCATCGAACTCCAAGGTATGCCCAGCGTTAGGGCCTCCTTGAAATCTTGCTATGATATCATAATTTTGCGTTAGTACATCAACGATTTTTCCTTTTCCTTCGTCACCCCATTGCAGGCCCAACAATAAATCTACTGCCATTATAATTTTCCTTGGTTAATTGGTTGCTTGTTTTGTTTTACTTAATTCAGTTTCAGGCTCGTTTTTGGTTCCGTAAAAATAAAGGGAATGGGTATTGATTTTAATATCGAATACCTCCTCGATAGTTTTTTTTATAGATTGAATACGAGGATCGCAAAATTCCATCACCTCGCCTGTATCAGTAAGAATCACATGATCATGCTGACGATCAAAATAGGACTTTTCGTATTGTGCCTGAGTTTTTCCAAATTGATGTTTTCTAACTAGTTTGCAGTCCAACAACAACTCGATAGTATTGTATAGTGTCGCACGACTGACACGATAATTCTTATTTTTCATGTTGATGTAGAGCGATTCTATATCAAAATGATTATTGCTTTCGTAGATTTCCTGAAGTATCGCGTAACGTTCGGGTGTTTTTCGATGCCCATTATCCTCCAAAAATTTGGTAAATACGTTTTTTACAATTTCCTGGTTCTTGTCCGAAGCCATAGCTCTCCCGTTAATGTACAAATGTACAGTTAAATTTTAATTCCTTTTCTAAAGTCTTGTGACTTTGTCTATCCCGTTAATTTGTTTAAGGTTTTCGATTACTTTTTTAAGAATAGCCTTGTTTTTTACGACTACGGTTATCTTTCCTGTGAAGGTACCGCCATCCGTATTAAAATTCAGGTTTCTCATATTCACATGCATATTGCTTGAAATGACTTTCGTTATCTCGTTTATCAATCCAAGATTATCAATACCGGTTAATTGAATATCTGCCATGGATTCTTCTTGGGAAGAGTCCACCCACTTTGCACTGATGATACGATAGGCATAATTGGACTGCAATGATATTGCGTTAGGACAGTTTTTTTTATGAAGTTTTATTCCTTCAGATACACTAACGAAACCAAAAACCGTGTCGCCTGGAATAGGGTTGCAACATTGCGAGAGTTTATAGTCCAGTTTTTCCTCTTCCTTTCCAAATACGAGCATATCGTATTTAGACGTAATCTCGTCTTTGCCTATGTCTTCAGGAACGGGATTTTTACGCATTCTGTTTTTAAAGAAACTAATGAATGCGTTATTATAAGAAGATGCAAAATCTTTAATCATTTGGTTATCGATAGATCCAATACCCACTCTGTAAAATAGGTCTAAACTGGTCTTAAGCTTAAAGAAACTTACCAATTTATTAATGGAATCTTCGTTGACTGAAATCTTTTGTGATTTAAGTTTCCTTCTAAGTATTTCTTTCCCATCCTCCGCAATCGATTTTTTCTCTTCTCTTAATACCGATTTTATTTTTGACCTTGCCCTAGCCGTAGTTGCGTAATCCAACCAGTTTTGGTTTGGTTTTGCTTGTTCCGATGTGATTATTTCTACTTGGTCACCACTATGTAGGGTCGTGTTTAAGGGTACTAATTTTCCGTTTACCTTTGCGCCACGAGTTCGCATTCCTACTTCAGTATGTATATTAAAGGCAAAATCTAATGGAGTTGCACCTTTTGGGAGTGATTTTAGCTCTCCATTGGGCGTAAAAACAAATATTTCTTTTGCATAGAGGTTTAATTTAAACTCTTCAACAAAATCTACGGCATTTGTATTCGCATTTTCCAAAGCTTCTTGCAGCTTGTTCAGCCAAATCTCTATGCCTTGTTCTTTTTGGTCTCCGTGCTTGTACTTAAAATGCGCTGCGTATCCTTTTTCTGCTATTTCATGCATACGTTCACTTCGTATCTGTACCTCTACCCATTTTCCTTTGGGTCCCATAACCGTAATGTGCAAGGCTTCATACCCAGTAGATTTTGGTGAAGAAATCCAGTCCCTTAGGCGTACGGGGTTAGGCGTAAAGTGATCGGTGACAATGGAATATATTTTCCAAGCTAGAAATTTTTCGTTTTGTG
>CBDUKC010000178.1:0-6589 GCA_965367705.1 uncultured Maribacter sp.
GCCATTTTCGGAGGAAGTCTCTCCGCCTGTACAGAGTAAAGACTTCTTGGAAACAAGAGGTCTTTTTTTTACGATTCGTTAAAATTGTTATTTTTCAGAGAGACGAGAAGCTTGTCCGCCTTTTTTGGAGGAAGTCTCTCCGCCAGTACAACATGGAAGCCGACTCATTTGAGTAGGTTTTTTTGTTTTCGACGTATAGTTTAGGTAGCAAGAGTGCAGCATTGTCTAATTTTTTACTTTAAACTTCAATTCAATTGTGGTATTTGCTAATTCTGGATAATGAGAAAGTGCAATAGTTGCTTCCTTAAATATTTCTTGGGGTATACTATGTTGCGCGTTAAGTTTCATGATGCTAAAGCAAAAAATTATAAGATATATTGAATTGATGTAATAAAGAGAATGAATCATAATAAGGGACTGAAAAATTTCGCTAAACCTTCCATAAATTTTGTTAGCATGGACCGCTGCTTAAAAGCGACATACTCTAGTTGTATGTCTTTTGAACAATGACTTCTAAACAGTGTTTCTACAGACCCGGCTATTTCTTTGTCATAAACCATAACATTGGTTTCAAAGTTATGTTCAAAACTGCGATAATCGAAATTTCCAGATCCAACGGATACTATTTCATTATCAATTATAATTACTTTGCTATGGGAAAAATCTGGTCTTAAAAATATACGTACACCAACCTCTAGTAAATCCTCAAACCTAGAAAACATGCTGTATTTTGCCATAAGGGAGTCTGATTTTTTAGGAGTCAATAAGTTCACTTCTATACCACTCAGCGACGCTATTCGTAGAGCTTCTAGCACAGGTGCCCCGGGAATAAAATACGGATTGGCAATACAAATACTCTTTTTAGCAAGATTAATCATAGCCAAATACTGCTGCATTATCGCTGGGTACTTAGAATCTGGCCCACTGGAAATAACTTGTGCAATATGTTTCCCTTTTATACCAATATTTGGAAAATAGGCATCCTGTACAATTAATTCTTCCTTGGTGGCAAAATGGAAATCTTTCGCAAAAACTCGTTGCAAACTATTGACGGTTGGTCCGTCGATCTTTAAATGTAAATCTTGCCAAACACCCAAATCTGATATCGGTTTTATATATTTATCAGAGAAGTTGTAGCCCCCGGTAAACCCAATCCTCCCGTCTATCACTAAAATCTTCCTGTGGTTTCTGTAGTTTAAGGTAAATAATAGATTTCCAAACCGGATAGGCATGGTAGAACTAGCTTTAACTCCAATATCCCTGAATCTTTTTACCACTTTGCCTCTCATATGGGAGCTGCCAAAGGAGTCATAAATCATTCGTACCTCAACGCCTTGGGAACGCTTCTTTTTTAGTAATTCGTAAAGCCTGTCCAATAATTCACCCTGCCCTAAAATATAATATTGGATGTGTATGGATTCCTTAGCATTATCAATAGCATCAAATATGGATTGGAAGGTGTCTTCGCCATTATTTAATAGCGTTATTTTATTTCCTTCATAAGGGGCGAAATAACTATTTTTCCGAATGAGGTTGGCCAGCTTGTTTTCCATTGTTGTGTCGAACTCGTGAATACTGTGGTTGCCACTCTTAAGCTCTTTATAGGTTTGCGAATAGAGCTTTCTTTTTTCTGTTTGCTTCAGCTTAAAAAGTTTAAATTTTTTACGGTTGACTCCAAAAAGATAATACAAAATGGGGCCGGCGAACGGAAGCGTAAAAACAGTTAAAATCCAGCTAGCCATTTTTGTAGGCCTAGAACCGTAGAAGATAATATTTATGGCGCTCCATATAGCGGTAAATAGGTAAGCAATGAATAAATAGGAGTTCATCTTTGTGTTAAGGGTGAGCTCCAATATAGTTTTTTTTCTACACATTTTTCCCGCAAATAGTAATCTGGTCAGTATGGATTTGAATGGAGTTCAGAATCAATCAGATGTGAATGTATTTTCCTTGAAAATTAAATTATGGGAAGTATAGCAAAAGATGAAAAGCAGATTACACTTTATTATAACGCTGAAAGCTCTCTCGGCAAACAGATAAATGCATACGTGAACGCTGCAGAAAAGGACATACTCGCAATAGATATTTTCAAAACCAAGGTTACAGCGAAACAATGGGCGGAAATTGCAGATGGATTGAATCAAAAAACAGCAGTACTCATAGATGAAAAATATCCTGATTTTAGAGCGGAGTATGGTACTGAAACTATAGATTTGGAAGAAAAAGATTGGTTGCGATTACTTGAGAAGAACCCAACGGTTTTGAAAAGCGCAATAGCTGTAAATGGTGAGGAGCACGTAAACTTGGAATCTGCAGCATCCATTAAAAAATATTTGGAGACCGATAGTGCAGAGCTGAAGAAAAATTAGCAAGGTAGATGTATAGACCACAGTGGAATGTAAAAAAGGACAAACTGTACAGTTTGTCCTTTTTTTTGAGTTAGTGTAATCTACATTTAATTATCGTCGGTTGCGTCTTCTACGGCATTTCCTATTTCGTCAGCACCTTCTTCAATACCTTCTTCAATTTTTTCTCCGGTTGTCTTTTCTTCTCTAGAGCTCAAAGCAAGACCTATGGTGAACAAGGCAATCGTAAACATGTATATTGATTTTCTTCTTTTATTTGTGTTTTATAGTTATGATTATTTCCTCTTTTTAATGGTAATATAATCCTAAAAGACTTGTTTCCTCTAAGCAGGGAGACATTTAAAAAACTAACATAAAATATCAAAAAAGGTGTTTAAACATTGCTGAAATCGCTCATAAAATTGGAATTAACTCTAGAAGTTACTTTTCTAAGAAATTCAGTAAGGCGTATGAGATTTCACCTAAGGAATATAGAAAGCAGTTGAAGGTAGGTAAGGTTGCCCTGTTTTCCTAGATTTTGTCATAGTTGTAGGGTAGTAGCATTCCATCGTATGTGATATTATTATTAAATAATTCTTTGGCTATTGGTCTGGCCTGGTATTCGTCAGCTATAGGACTTTTAAGGATGTCTCGTATCTTAGCAATAGGCGTTGCTTTATTAAGCCACTCATCTTTTGTATCTTTGGTCACAATTAATGGCATACAATCGACTACATTCTGAAATCTTTTGATAAACGTGTTCGCTTTACCTACAAGTAAGGAACACGTAATAAAACCATCCTCGAGTATATTGTAGACTCCCGCCAAATAAAAAGGAGTTCCGCTTTTAAGACTTATATAATATGGGTAAGCTTCACCGTCTTTTAGACAAGAAGTAAAAAAGCCCGTTACGGGAATCATGCTTCGTCTCTGTTTTAATGTATTTGCATACCATAAGTCAGAATTCATGGATTCCTCGTGCAGGTTAAGGGTATTAGTGGTGCTTTGAAAGATATTCCAATCTTCCTTATATTTTTCCGGTAGCATTCCCGATATCGCCAAAGCAATTTCGTTTGGTTTTTCCATGGTTATCAATGGAATAGATACCTCATTTAGGCCATTGATTAATAATTGTGGCTCGTACAGATGTGGATATTTAAATTTAGAATTCGTCCACGCTTCTATTTCTTCCTTCTTGGCCGTATTAGATATTTTATAATACATACACTTTCTTTTGCATAGTGCAAGTTCAGAAAATAGTATATGAGCTATTAGTGCATTTGATATTAAATGTAACTCGTTAGCTACACGTTGCTTATGTTACGTTCATTTTGGCGTTCATTGATTAATTTCCATGGCCTTAGTCATTTGATTTTAGCCAAACAAGTAGAGGAGTTTACAATTGATATGGTAGAAGGAGATACGCGATCTACCACGCTTTTGAAAAAAGAACTGGAAACAATTAGCGAAATAAGCGATTTTATTCAAAATTACCCTGAGCTACCCCACTGCATTAATTTCATAACTTCTAAAACGGGACTTTCTCCATCAAAATTACAATTAGGTTTTAAGTTTATGAATTCCCTTACCTTAGGTGAGTACATACGTTTGGTTCGACTTAAAAAATCTGAAGCGCTTATAAGAACAACAGATTTAAATATTTCCCAAGTTGGTTATTCTATTGGGTTTAGGAGTAGAAGCTATTTTTGTGAGATTTTTAAAAGGCAATTCGGGTACAGTCCAAAAACTTACCAACGTAAATCTCAAGAATCACTGGTGTAAAGGAAGCTATTGTTATATTGAATTGAGGACTTTGCTAGGTGCAATTAGGTCTTAAAGGTGAGCCTGTTTTTTTGTTCTTACATATGAGTCAAAAGTTCTCTTGTTACAGATAAGCAAACTACTACATCTACCGTAATTTTATGGTGAACATAAAAACAAATACTATGAGTTATTTAGATATTAAATCAGAAAAAATAAGTCCAATAATAGAAGAGTTGAATATTCTTTTAGCAGATTATCATATATACTATCAAAACCTAAGAGGCTTTCATTGGAATGTATTAGGGAAGAACTTTTTTGACCTACATGAAAAATTTGAGGAGTTGTATACAGACGCAAGAGTCAAAGTTGACGAAATTGCCGAGCGTATCCTCACTCTTAGACATCATCCCGAAAGTCAATTCACTTCTTATCTGAAGATAGCATCTGTTAAAGAGGTCTCGTCAATGATTTCGGATCAAGAAATGGTTAACCATGTACTTAAAAATCATGAGACTATTTTAAAACAATTATCCAAAGTTGTTAAGAAAGCAGAGGCCGCTGGAGATGAAGGCACCATAGATATGATAGGAGCATATATTGGAAATTTAGAAAAAGTGAGTTGGATGCTCAACGCATGGTCTAAAGAAACAGATAGTCAATTAGTTGGATAACATATTAGTTTTTGAAAAGTCAAAAACGCCCCTAACCGGGGCTTTTTTTTTGCTCTAAAGATTTTATAAGTGATTCAATACGTTTTTTTAGATAGATGTTATCATCGCTATACTGATTAAAAAGGTATATTGCTCTGCTTAATTAAGCACTATTAAGGTTGAAAATTGTATAGAAGTAAGGAATGATAACAATACAAATTACCGCATCGAGTACAGAGGGTACGGTGAAGCAGATTCAAGAGGCAATCGGTGGAGAAATTACCCAACGATGGGGAGAGTATACACTCAAAATCAACAATGCCAACGCTACGGGTACTATTCGATTTATTTCTTTTGAGTGGGGTGTTAGTTTGTTGGACTATGATATTATATTCCATGAAAACGTAGAGTTGATTATGGATGCTTCACAGTTTAATCCAATACATTTTACCTATTGTTTGGAAGGAAATTGTGATCATCGTTTTGGGTATCAAGAAGAATCTGAAAGAAAAACGTTAGAGCAGTTTCAATCAGTAATTATTACAAGTAAGCAAGGGGGTTACAATCATGGCTATTTTCCTAAGAATAAAAAGTTAGCCATTAACGTAATTCAAATAACAAGAAAAAAGTTCTTGAATAAACGCCTTAATGGGGTAGACTCCTTAAACAAGCGTCTCTATGAACTTTTTGTAGATACGGATCACGATGACACCTTTTCCTATTATGGGTCTTATAATTTGAAGCTTGCTAATAAGATTGCAGCTTTACGGAAGATTAAGAATAAAAATGGCATGATACGAATCATGCAAATCGAAGGCTTGGTCTATGAGACGCTTGCCATGCATATTGCGCAACATGAAAAGGATAGCAAAGGAGATTTAGCGCCTACTTCTTTACTAAGGAGTGAATTAAAAACCATAAAATCATTAGCAGGTAAAATCGCTAAAAACGTTTCCCAGGAATACACATTGGACAAGCTAGCATTAGAATCTGGATTATCCCAAGCTAAATTACAGGAAGGGTTTAAGCTATTATACACTAGAACAGTAACAGAATATGTTCGACATGCTCGGTTAGAGGCAGCCCGTGATTATTTAAGCAATACCGACATGAATATATCTCAAGTTGTTTATTCCGTAGGCTTTAGTAGTAGAAGTTATTTTTCTAAAATCTTTAAAAATAAATATGGAATAAGCCCCAGTGAGTTCCACAAAAATGTGAAGCAGACCTTGAAGCTTGAATCATTGTGATTTTATATCAGCGAACAACTTTTCGAATCAAATATAATATACCATATTTTTTAACGGCAGATAAGACTGTAGTTATCCAACTATACGGACTTAAGTCTTCCTTAACCTCTTGTTTTAGACCTTTAATCTCTTCCAAAGCGATTTGGCGTTCTAGATTAAGGCGGGTTAAATCGTAGTCTATTTGTTCAAAATTTTTATACATGTTAATCAAAAAATTTAGGTGATAATTTCCGAACAATTATTGCATCAATTCTTTTTCTTGTTTTGTAGAGAATACCGGCTATACAAAATAACAATACGCCTACAATCATGCAGGATAACGCTATGCTTTCCACGACCTCTCCTAAATAAATAGTACCCGCCACTACAAAAAACGCAAAACCCAAAAATAAAAGGCAACCAACCACCATCATTTTACTAAACATGGCAGTAGTGGTAGCCAAATGTTTAAAAGCTTTTAGCTTGTAGTATTCTCGGGTTTTTTCATAAAGCTGCTGTCCGGAGTCAGCAGCTTTGTTAGAAGTATTATTTAAGGATTCTAGTACGCTCATTTACGATGTTTTCTGTAACTTTTTATTCT
>CBDUKC010000179.1:0-6584 GCA_965367705.1 uncultured Maribacter sp.
ACCATCATCGCTTTTATCAAATTTTCGCTGTAGATAACGTAACAATCAAAAGTACCTGCGGCAGTTGTAACACTTTCCTGTTTTTCAACTTTTCGATCTACCATATCTACCGTGGTATTCATGTTGATACCGCTCATGCTTATTTGAATGGAAACATTAGAATCTGGTAATTCTAGTCCTACACTTAGATCGTTTGGCAGCTCAAGGTCGGTCCCAGAAATATCCATCTCCATATCCTCAAATTGTTGTAATGTGCTGCTAGGAATAAGGGATTCATAATCTATAGAAACCATATTTCCTGTGCAGGTAAAGTTGTAATCCGTAGTGTAGATTTCCTTCCCCTTTTCATCTTTAAGCTCTATAAACATAGTTGCGCTGGTTACATCTCCTGAAGTGTTTACATCAGAAACTTTGTACTCAGCGACACTCTCAGTTTTTCCTTTCTTATTGTAGTTGGTATATTGGAAGGTAGCTCCCTCAATCATTGGATAATATTTGCTACAATTCTGCGCGGAAATAGGGATAGCAAAACAAAAAATAAGGCATAAGGCAAGTAAATTTATTTTCATGGTAGTGTATATGTGAGTTAGTTGTTTTTAATTAAAATAATACCTCCCTTCTGTTTTGGACCTTATCACCATCAGCTGCGGACTTTCCTTTAGATATTGGTTCTATTGAAAATGGCTATTAAAATCAGAAGTATATGGAGCATTTAGCACCCTAATATATAAAGTAAAGTACAATCATAAACTTCAAATGGTGTATTTGGAGTTTATGATTGTATGTTAGGAGCCTAAAGTTGTATATTTTGTGAATTTTTTAAAAATGACTACCTTATTTTCTCAAAATCAGTGTTTTATGAATTTTTAGCTTGATGTAGCTGAACTTAGTAAAAGATTAATAATTAGCATTACATATTAGGATGCTTCTCAATCGTATAAAGTTCCAAGATTCTTACTGCTTTGTATTTTTGTACTCATATTTTTTCTCCAGAGGGCTTAATTTATTTTAAAAACCGTAAAAGAGTTTTCTTGATCCTTAATGACCAATTCTGGTTTTTTATCCTTATCTATATCTGCCATATCAATTATCGAGGAACCATAGATTGGAAAATTTGGTATAGGTTTCGCTTGACTATCAAATAAATACGATTTTTGATTTTGGATATCCGTCACCGAGACGTAAATTTTGTCATTGATATAAAAAATTGTGGGTTTGGAATATACCCCAAGGTCCAAGCTTACTTTTTTATCCCGTATCGTTAAAATATTATCGTTCATAATCGCCAGCGTTTTAGAAGTGGCGTCAAAACCGTGGTCTACATTGAGTCCAAAATCTGTTTTGGATATTTTTCCTGCGGGATCTACTTGATAAAGTATTCCATTGGAGGACGTAAGTGCGAACGTGTTTTGATACAAACGTATGCTATTGTCCGAGAAAGGAATTATTTCGCTTGTTTTGATTCGTACGTTTCCAACTCGGTTCAATATCTTAAGGGTGTTATTTTCTAGCTTAAAAACAAGGTAATCTTTTCTGTTAATTTTGAAATGCTTTGGTGCTTCGACAATATTCTCTGCTGCCTGGGTATATTTAAAACCAGAAACGATTTTCCCTTTATTATTATACATAAATACCTTATCGTTTTGTGTCACCAGAAAACGATAGTCTTTCTTTCCTTCATAATCAAAAACGGCTAAGGCATTTAGATTTCCACCGGTATAATCAAAGGTAAAGGGAGCAACGTTCTTGCCGTTGCGATCAAGTATTAGGAAGGAATCATTAGTTGTAAATGCATATTGTAATTTTCCGTTTTTATATAGGTCTACTTGATGTATAGCTCCTTGAACCGAGCCTTCCAGTTGCCTTTTCCAGAGAATTTTACCCGTATTTGAAATGAGGTACAGCACGTTATCCATGTCTTGTACAATAAGTTCTCCCATTTTTGTACGATGGTTAATAACAAACTGTGGAACGGAACGCAGGTCCGTATCCAACTGCAGAGTAAACATAGGGGTAATGCTGTTTTTAAGCTTTTTCTCCCCTATTTTTTTAATAAAGTAGCTAGAATGAAAAAAATCGACATCAGCGATAATCTCAGAGCCAAAAACATAATCGGATAAATCAATATTCTTAAGTTGGTTTGCTGTTTCTTGAAAATTATAGTCGGTCAATCTATTTTGAAAACCACTCGTTGTCGCGACCGCAAGTAGGGAAGAAGCCTCAGTACTTAATTCCGCTACATTTTGAAAAAGGCTTGTTTTTGGTATCGTGCTTCCGTTTTTATAGGCTATTATTACTTGCTCCAGCACTTGTTTTTCTTGAGAAAAAACCAATGTATTTTCTATAACGCAACTATATTTTGGTTTAAAATTTGACACTAGCGGTGCTAACATGTTCTCTAGTAAGGAGGACGCTGCTAATTCCCATATTTCGCTTCCTTGAAACTCAATCGTGTTTTTACTGCTACTTTTTAGATAATCGGTTAGCTGTTCTGTTCCATATGTTTTAAGTAGTACCAGCGGTTCCTTGCCGAGTTGTGCGGTGCCTATTTCCTCGATAGTATTAAATAGGGAGTCTATAGCCGTATTTTGGTTTAAATAAAGCTTTTGATTTGAAGAAAACGATCGATACTCCTTAAAGGTATAGGATGCAAATGACGATACATTTGATGGAAGCATTTCAAAAGTAGCGTTCGGCAGCGGTTTGGTGTCGGAAAATAAGTCGAGATAGTTCTTGGTGGCACCTTCGGCGCTACCTATACCATTCAAGAAAAGTCCTTCACTCCCTAAAGAGATATCCAAAAATAACCAATCTGCAAAGCTAGAAGCAAGTTGCGCAGGGCTGGAGTTAGTAAGATATTCTAAAAGTGTGTCACTGTGGTTTAAGTTTATCCATACATGGCCTAATTTTGACGCATCCGAGACCGCATAGAATTTTTCTAGTTGCGGATGTGCCTCCCGAGTTTCAAAAGTGGTAATTAGTTTTTCTAGCAAGGTTCGTGAAGAGCTCAGGACCTCTTGTTTATACATATTGCTGGAGTAAAACGAATCACCGTTTATCTTATATTTTTTAATGTTGAAGTTTTTGTATTGCAGTGTTTCTATAGTTTTGTCCGTTATGTCTGAAAGCTCTAAATAAGGTAGTGTATCGGATGTGGTAAATATGAAATCTAAAGTTTTCAGGGAGTCCATCGTAAAACTTAGTAGTGCTTCTTGTGCGGGCGCTACATAGTGCAATGGCGCCAGTACTTTGCTTATTTTTTTAGATAAATCTAAAGCATTCAGCTTCTGTATTAATTCATTGTCACTAAGTTCAGTGGCAAGTGCATTGAAGTCATTTATCTTAACGACCACACTTGCATTTTCAGGAATAAATTGTAATAAGCTAGGTTCGCTGTCCTTTTTTGGGGAACAGTGGATACAAAGTAGGATACCAAAAATCAGAACCGCTTTAAATTTCATCTGTCTTGTTTAGTTGTTGCAATTTAACAGAATTATGAATTCGCCAGTTGGGCGCAAGTGTTCAACCCATGTTGCTGTTTTCATTCCCTGTTTTAGTGATTTATTCCCTACAAATTTATACTTTTTATACCTTTATCGTTACTTGGGGAGGAAGTAGTTGAAAGCTTTTTCGATGATATGGGGTCACCCCATATTTTTGTATCGCCGCACGATGTTCTTTGGTGGGATACCCTTTGTTCTTTTTCCAATTGTACATGGGGTATTCTTCGTGAATTTTTTCCATATAAGCGTCTCTAAAGGTTTTTGCTAATACAGATGCTGCCGCGATACTTAGATATTTAGTATCTCCTTTTATGATACAACTATGTAGTATTTCTTTATAAGGGTTAAATCTATTACCGTCAACGATAATATGTTTTGGCTCAGGTTTTAATTGATCTAAAGATCGGTGCATTGCTAAAAAAGATGCGTTTAAGATATTTATTTCATCTATTTCTACAGGATATACATGAGCTACGGCGCAAGAGGTGCATCCTAGTTCTATAATAGGTTTTAGCTCATTTCGTTTACGCTCCGATAATTGTTTGGAATCGTTAAGCACCTCATTTTTAAATCCTTTGGGAAGTATTACAGCGGCGGCAGTGACTGGGCCTGCAAGGCACCCTCTTCCTGCTTCATCGGTTCCTGCTTCACCATGTTCTTTAAAAAAGTCTAAAAGCATTACTATGTTTTGTTGCTGGTATTTGCGGTTCCTTACGCTAGCAAATATTCAAATTATTGTTCTGGTATGCAAGATTATACTTTAAAGTTAGAGCAAATCGGAATAGAAATTTAGTACGTCTTGCATACGGTTTCCTTTTATTCAGTACAGGTACTTCGGTTTACATTCGCTCAAATTCAGGTGGTAAATAGACGAGCTCTTTTCTAAGCTAAACTTTCACATTTAGTTAGCAACAAAAAAAGTAACTTTGGCGATGAAGATATGAGTTGTATGAAATATTTTTTGACCGCACTCTTTTTGTTGGTTGCTTTTATGGTAATGGCACAAGAAACGGAACAAGAACCCGCTAAAAGCCCTAGTACGGATTCTATAGTGGATACACCAAAAAAAAAGGCTAAGAAGTTGCCCATAGCTACGTTGGTGGATACCGTTAGTATACGAAACTACAAGATAGTTTCACACCAAAGAGACACCACTTATTTAGATACTACGCTCACGATCCAGAAAGAATACAAGTATAACTATCTGCGTAGCGATGATTTTGAGCTCATTCCTTTTGGCAATATTGGGCAGGGCTACAACAAACTTGGTGTTGATTTCGACCGAGTAAACCTATATCCTAGTTTGGGAGCTAAGGCGAAACACCACAGATATAAGGAGATAGAGCAGATGCAATACTACAATGTCATAACTCCAATGACCGATTTATTGTTCAAGACTACCTTGGAGGAAGGTCAGTTATTGGATGCAATGCTTACGTTTAATACCAGCAGACGGCTTAATTTTTCTATTGCCTATACCGGTTTTAGATCCTTGGGGAAATATAATTCAGAACAGATTCAATCTGGGAATTTTATAAGCACTGTCAATTTCTTGAGTAAAAACAATAGGTATTCATTGAGGGGGCATATTGCGGCTCAAGATATAACTTCACAAGAAAATGGAGGCTTAACGGAAAAAGAATTACAATTTGAGAGTGGTGATAAAGATTTTTTAGATAGGCCAAAGGTTGATATACGGTTTACAGATGTTGATAATAAGGTGTTAGGGAAGCGTTATTATTTAGATCAACAGTACAAACTGATAAGAAGCCAACAGGATTCTAGTTTGGTTGAAAAGACATCGCTGTCACTTACCCATTCCTTTAATTACGAGACTAAATTTTACCAATTCGTGCAAGATGCCAGCGATGCGTATTTTGGGGATGCTTTTCTAAATTCTATTAATGATAAAGCTTCATTAAAAGTATTCAACAATGATGTTGGCGCTTCTTTTTATAATAAAACCCTAGGAACGCTTAAAGGACTTGTAAGCGTTTACAATTACAACTACTTTTTTAATAGCATACTTACTACGGCAGATGGTGAGACGATAACGAATCAACTTACAGGGACAGAAATTGCCGTAGGGGGCGACTATAAAAAGCAAATTGGTGCGTTCGCTGTTGATGGCTCCGTTCGATATAATGTTTCGGGTGATTTAACTGGTAATATTTTTGATGGCTCGGTTTCTTACAAGTTTAGGGACAAACATAAGGTGAAGTTTGCCTTTCACTCGTCAAGTAGGATGCCGGATTTCAATTTTCTGCTGTATCAGAGTGATTATGTGAATTACAATTGGCAGAATACAGCAAACTTTGAGAAGGAACGTGTGAATACCTTGGAATTAGGATTGGATTCGCCGCTTTGGGGGGATTTGTCGTTGAAATATAGTGCATTGGACAACTATACTTATTTTTCAATAGACCCTGATGCTATTGTTGAGGAGGGTTTGGAGAATGCTAATATTAAAGCGCTTCAAGAGGCGAATGGTATCACACATTTAAAGGTCAAATACGCTAAAGAGTTTAGGGTAGGGAAATTTGCATTGAACAATACTATAATGTATCAATCAGTAGCACAAGACCAAAATGTGTTAAATATACCACAGCTGGTTACTAGGAATACCTTGTATTTTTCTACGGATGTTTTCAAGAAGGCAATGTATCTTCAGACCGGGATTACCTTTAAGTACTTTACAAACTATGCTATGGATGCATACAATCCCGTGTTGGGTGAGTTTTTTGTCCAAAACAGGGAAGAGTTAGGTGGTTTTCCTTTACTAGATTTCTTTATCAATGCAAAGGTGAAGCAGACTAGGATCTATTTAAAAGCAGAACATTTTAACTCTTCGTTTACCGGCTATAATTATTATGCGGCACCTAGTTATCCGTACAGGGATTTCGTTGTTCGCTTCGGTTTGGTCTGGAATTTCTTTTCATAGGTCTCTTTTACATATCAATTTTGTTTTTTTTTAATTTTTGATTATCCCCAATTGTCTATTTTATAAGGGGTTACCTGATGCTTGAAAAAAACCTTAAAAAAAGATTGTTTTTTATTGTTGTTGGTTTGAAAAAGGGTGTT
>CBDUKC010000180.1:0-6554 GCA_965367705.1 uncultured Maribacter sp.
TAGGAAGTATTGTAGGTGGAATAGGTCAGAATACCTTATTAAAAAATGGGCGAGGCGATGAGTTGGAGAGCGATGAACTTGGTGTACTCTTTATGATACAATCCGGTTACGACCCTAATGAAATGATTAAAGTAATGGAAATACTAAAAGCGGCGGGCGGCCCCAATCGTGTTCCTGAATTTCAAAGCACACACCCTGACCCAGAAAATAGGATAGAGAAAATCAAGGAAGCTATAGCAAAATACAGTACGCAGAGCTAAACGTTTATCGATATTATCAGCGCTTAAACGGTACTACGACACGAAAGCTATTTACTTTTCACTATCTTTGTAATTCCCAAATTTGTTACACCGTTTACATAATCGCCTTATAGCTTTGATTAATTCATTTGTGATGGACTAGAAGACCTCACATAAACAGAACTATATGGGAACACTATTACACTTTAAAAGTCTTTATACAACTGCATTTGAAAATTGCAAGCCTGAAATTTTGGTCGTAATTTTAAAAATATACTCCGTTTTTTGCGGATTAATGTTATTAATGGCTTTCTACGCTTTTGCGTATAGAGTTTTTAATGGATTTGAATTTTAACGTTTGTACTCTTTTACCTGAACACTATAAGAGATGAAAAATAATAAGCTCGTTACGCATAGGTAACGGGTTTTTTTATGCCCTAAACATTCGATTTTCAAATGACCACCAAGGTTAATGCGTAGGGTTTCAAAGAATTTCTTTTTAAATTCATTAAAACAATTGTTTTATTCTTCACCTGAAGGAATATCGGCTATTCCGCTTTTCTATCATCTGAACTGATCGTTCATATAAAAAAAGGTGTCTTAAATACTAGTTAAACTAGGCAAATCATGCTATTTTTGAGTGAATTTTTTTGAAAAACAAATGAACAAAAAGGTAATCTTAATGATTTTGGACGGATGGGGAAAATCTCCAGACCCTAAAGTCTCCGCTATAGATAATGCACATACGCCGTATATAGACGCACTATATAAAAACTATCCAAATGCTGCTTTGCGCACAGATGGCCTCAATGTTGGTCTTCCCGAGGGTCAGATGGGAAATAGTGAGGTAGGACATATGAATTTAGGTGCCGGAAGAATTGTTTATCAAGAACTAACGCGTATAAATTTAGCGGTTAAGAATAATACCTTAAAAGACGAACAAGTCTTGGTTGATGCCTTTGATTATGCCAAGAAAAATAATAAAAAAGTACATTTTTTAGGACTGCTGAGTGACGGCGGCGTACATTCCCATATCAATCATTTAAAAGGACTACTGACCGCAGCTAAGGATAACGGTTTAGAAGATGTGTTCGTCCATGCATTTACAGATGGCAGGGATGTAGACCCTAAGGCAGGTGTTGGATATGTTCAAGATTTACAACAGCACATGTCCAAAACTGTAGGTGAGATTGCCACCGTAACGGGAAGATATTACGCAATGGATCGTGATAATCGTTGGGAGCGCGTAAAATTAGCTTATGATGTTATTGTAAATGGTATCGGCGAACCAACAGACAACATTGTAGATAGCCTAAAAAAGAATTACGCTAACAATGTAACGGACGAGTTCATAAAACCCTTAGTAGCCGCAAAAAATGGTACGGTAGACGAAAATGATGTCATCATCTTTTTTAACTTTAGAACTGATCGTGGAAGAGAGCTCACCAATATGCTCTCACAGAACGATTTCCCGGAATACAATACCAAAAAACTACCATTGTACTATGTAACAATGACCAATTATGATGATAGTTTCAAAGGTATAAACGTAATTTTTAACAAAGATAATATTACGGATACCTTAGGTGAAGTTCTAGCCAAAGCAGGGAAAAAACAAATCAGAATAGCGGAGACCGAAAAATATCCACATGTTACCTTCTTTTTCTCTGGAGGACAAGAAGCCCCTTTTGAAGGGGAGAGTAGAATTCTAAGAAATTCTCCCAAGGTTGCTACTTATGACCTTAAACCAGAAATGAGTGCCTACGAATTAACCGATGCCCTAGTAGAAGACCTAAAGAAACAAGAAGCGGACTTTGTATGTCTTAATTTTGCCAATGGCGATATGGTAGGACATACCGGTATGATGGACGCTGCTATAAAGGCATGTGAAGCCGTTGATATATGTGTAAAAAAGGTAATAGAAACTGGATTGCAAAACGGCTATTCTACCCTACTTATTGCAGATCACGGAAATTGCGAAACCATGATTAATCCAGACGGTTCACCTCATACTGCCCATACGACCAATCCTGTTCCTATTATTTTGATTGATCCGGATTTAAAAGAAATTCACGACGGAGTATTAGGCGATGTTGCACCTACAATTTTGAAAATGATAGGAGTTGAACAACCTAAAACAATGACCCGTAATTCTTTGATTTAAGGAGAGGACCAGGGAATCGTTTCCTATAAAAAAGTATTGCTTTACCTTTGTAAACTATGATAAAGATTAAATCTGCAGAAGAAATTGAACTAATGCGCGAGAGCGCATTACTAGTGTCTAAGACTTTAGGAATGTTGGCTGCTGAGGTAAAACCAGGGGTAACAACACTACATTTAGATAACTTGGCAGAAACCTTTATTAGAGATCATAAAGGTGTACCTGGATTTTTAGGGCTTTATGACTTTCCCAATTCTTTATGCATGAGCCCCAATGCCCAAGTAGTACATGGCATACCTAACAAAGCACCATTGCAAGAAGGTGATATTATTTCCATTGATTGCGGGGTACTAAAAAACGGGTTTTATGGTGACCATGCCTATACTTTTGAAGTTGGCGAAGTAAGCGCAGAAACTAAAAAGTTACTAGAGGTAACCAAACAATCCCTTTATGTAGGTATTCGTGAATTTAAAATAGGTAATAGGGTCGGAGACGTAGGTTATGCCATTCAAAAATTTACCGAAGATCATGGGTATGGCGTAGTTAGGGAACTAGTAGGGCATGGATTAGGAAGAACGATGCATGAAGACCCTGAAATGCCTAACTATGGCAAACGAGGAAGGGGTAAAAAGTTTGTGGAAGGCATGACAGTCGCCATAGAACCAATGACAAATTTAGGAACTAAAAGCATTAAACAATTAAAAGATGGCTGGACTATTCTGACTGCAGATGGCAAACCCAGTGCACATTTTGAGCATAATGTTGCCATTGTGAACGGAAAACCAGAGTTACTCTCTACATTTCAATATATTTATGACGTATTAGGAATAACGAGTACTGAAGAAGATGAATTTAGGCAAACCAAATTTCAGTCCTAGTGACGTTGTATAAATGAAGAAAATTTTTAAATTTTTTCTCAATTTCATACCAAGGCCCCTTCTCATAAAGTTTAGTTATTTCGTTAGTCCCTTTTTTGCATTTTGGTATAAAGGATCTGCATATACAGACCCTATAGATGGTAAAAAATTTCGGAGCTTTCTCCCTTATGGCTATGAAAGTCCCAGAGAAAACGTACTCTCCCCTTCTACACTGTCTTTGGAAAGGCATAGATTACTATGGTTATTTTTAAAAGCCGAAACCAATTTTTTCGAAGCCAATTTAAACGTACTCCACTTTGCCCCGGAACAAGCTTTCTATACCAAATTCAGGAAATTAGAAAACCTAAAGTATACGACTACGGACCTAAATTCCCCTTTGGCAGATGTTACTGCGGATATCTGTAATCTTCCTTTTGAAGACGCCTCCTTTGACGTAATTCTTTGCAACCATGTTTTGGAACATATACCGGACGACACGAAGGCAATGACAGAACTATATCGTATTTTAAAGCCAGGCGGGTGGGGAATTTTTCAAGTTCCTCAAGAAATAAATAGACCCGTAACCTTTCAAGACGATAGTATTACCGACCAAAAGGAACGTGCAAGAATATTTGGTCAATACGATCATGTTCGAATATATGGACGGGACTATTTTCAAAAACTAAGATCTATTGGGTTTGAAGTGGAAGAAGTAGACTACACTAATACCCTGACTCCTGAGGAAGTTGATACCTATAGACTTGCACAAGGGGAAATCATACCGCTGGTAAAGAAAAAACTACTCTAATATTATTTTTTTAAAACCCTCTGTCATAAATTCTTGAATAGTACCGTCGGCGTCTGCATAAATAATGTAGGCATCCAAAGAGGTATCCGATTCAATTATTCCTTTTGCTAAATCTAAGCCCATAGCCATGAATGCCGTCGCATAGCCATCGGCAATGGTGCAATTATCGGCCAAAACCGTAACTCCTAACGTACTAGAACTTTTTGTAAAACCACTTATAGGATCAACTGTATGCACAAATTTCTCTCCTGTGCTTTCGTCTACTCTAAATTTTCTATAGTTCCCAGATGATGCTAAAGCCCTATCTATTAATTGTATTGCAATTTTTGATTCCCGTTGATATTCACTTTCAGGATTATCTATACCAATTGCCCAAGGTTTATTTTTTAATGTATTGATTCCCTTTCCGACAACTTCCCCCCCAATTTCTATTAGATAGTTTTCAATACCCAAATTATCCATTAACACAGCAACCCTATCTATGGCGTAGCCTTTTGCTATGGCATTAAAATCAAAATAAATAGCAGGATGTTCTTTAGATATAGTACCCCCTGTGGTAATAGTTACTTTATCAAAACCAACATAGCGCAATAAGCTATCTACCTTCAAACTATCCATCGCTAATTCCTGCCCTGGTCCAAAACCCCAAGCATTTACTAGGGTACCTACCGTTGGGTCAAAGTAGCCATTTGTTTTTCCATATATCTCTCTTGATACCGTAAATACATCCTTGAACATGTGATCTACCTGTATAGTAGAGTCCCCAAGATTTATTTTTGAGATATCGGATTCTGGAATATAAGTGGATAAGGATTGATTGACCGCATAAAAAACAGAGTCTATTTGCGCCTGACAATCTAGATTATTCTCAGACAATGAAATGATACTGTACGAGGTACCAAATACCCCACCTGTAAATTGGTTTTTAATCAGTTGCTTCGGCTCTGTTTTACAAGAAAAAATAAAAAAACAAAGTAGGAATACATACGTTCTCATAACTCAATCTCTATTAAGCCATCATAATCCACGATATACTCTTCATCTAGATATACGGGCAAGTTATAATCCTTAGAATTCACCAAGCCTACAGCTGCGTAAAAGGTACGTGCTTCAAATTTTATGGCATGATCTCTCATTTTATTAAGGTCGGACCGAAAGAACTCGATATCCTTTGGGTCTCCGGGGTATCCAATACTCTTTACCACTATAAAATGTAGCTTCTTTTCTTTGGTACAAACGAACTGTGGGTTTTTCTTGAGTTCACTGTTCACAGCTAAAAATTCAAAACCTTCCTCCTCCAATTGCTTCCCAACAATATTCATTGCCAAATTATGTAACTCCTGTTCTGTAAGTACGTGCATGCGCTAAGTTTTAATAACCACTAAAAAAAAGACCGATACTTTCATATCGGTCTTTATAGTATACTGATATCCAAAAGCCAGGGCTTAAAGACCGTGTTCCATTTAACTATCCTCCAAAATCGTCAAAACGAATATGTTCATCTGGAATTCCATAATCCTCTCCCATTTTTTGTACAGCTTTATTCATTAATGGTGGACCACAGAAATATAATTCTATATCCTCAGGAGACTCATGGTGATCTAAATAATTATCGATTACACAATTATGTATAAAACCTACAAAACCGTCACCTGGTGCATCAATAGATTCCTTAACCTTCCAGTTATCCTCCTCCATCGGCTCAGAGAGTGCCAAATAGAACTTAAAGTTTGGAAACTCCGCTTCTAACTTATAAAAGTGGTCAAGGTAAAATAACTCTCGTTTTGAACGACCGCCATACCAATACGTAACTTTTCTGTTTGTTTTCAACGTTTTGAATAGATGGTACAAATGTGAACGCATTGGGGCCATTCCAGCACCACCGCCAACATAGAGCATTTCAGAATCTGACTCATTAATGAAAAATTCACCGTAAGGTCCAGAAATGGTAACATCATCACCTGGTTTTAAACCAAAGATGTAAGAGGAAGCAACACCAGGGTTAACATCCATCCATCCATTCTTGGAACGGTCCCATGGTGGCGTTGCGATACGTACGTTTAACATAATCTCTCTACCTTCTGCAGGAAAAGAAGCCATCGAATACGCTCTTTCAACCGTTTCGGGATTCTTCATTACTAAGGGCCAAAGATTAAACTTATCCCATTCCGCTTGAAATTTATCAGGTGTCTCGTGCTCTTCAGGGTGGGCAGTGATATCCATATCTGCAAACTTCACCTCGCACTCTGGAATCTCTATCTGAATGTAGCCACCCGCTTTGTAACCCATATCCTCGGGTATTTCAACCACAAATTCTTTTATAAAGGAAGCAACATTATAATTACGAACTACCTTTGCCGGCCATTTTTTAATTCCAAATACCTCTTCAGGAATGGTAATCTCCATATCCTGCTTTACCTTAACTTGACAAGCCAAACGCGCTCCATGACTTAATTCTCTTTTAGAGAAATGAGGAGTCTCGGTTGGCA
>CBDUKC010000181.1:0-6523 GCA_965367705.1 uncultured Maribacter sp.
CCTTGGAACTTTTTGATACCTTTAAGGCAGAATCTGCTTTTCACCCTAATTGGGGCAAAGAAAGGGCGGAAACAGTGTTGTCGCAATGTAAAGAATAGCAATTAGGGCGATAAAGAGAAGCTAGTTCAAAACACTGATATAGGTAGTTTTTAAATTAAAAATAATGAAAAGTTCCAAGTATGCAGATGGCGGAAAACAGTAAGAACAAAATGGTTTTCGGGAAAGTCATAAAGGTGAGTCTCTACATCACCTTAGGGATTTCCATTTTGAATATTATAACGGCTTTGAACCGTGGTATTGTATGGATGGAGCAGATAGAGGGTATAGGAGTTACCTTTATTTATGCCTTTATTATTACCAGCGCCAATATCTATTATAATGAGTATTTGACGGGGAAATACAGTTGGGAGCAGCAGACCCAAAAACGATTATGGTTTGGTGCCATAGGCTCTATTCTGCTTACAGTGCTCTCTTATGGCCTGGCTAGGACCTTGGATGAGGTGGTATTCTATGGGAAAGATTTTGTTCAATTTGTTCAAGACGAGAACATTTCCAATTATATGTTTGTGCTTGTAATTGCGGTCTTGGTATCGGCGATATTACACGCATTTTATTTTTATAAAGCGCTTCAAGATACCAAGGTCAAGGAACAGAAAATTATAGCAGGTACGGCATCGGCAAAATTTGATGCACTAAAAAATCAGTTGGATCCGCACTTCTTGTTTAATAGTTTAAACGTGCTCACAAGTCTTATTGAAGAGGACCCTTTTCAGGCACAAAAATTTACCACCTCCTTATCCAAGGTCTACCGCTATGTCCTGGAACAAAAAAATAAGGATTTAGTTACGGTAGACGAAGAGCTACAGTTTGCGAGGACGTATATGAAATTATTGAAAATGCGTTTTGAGGACAGCATTCATCTGGACATTCCCGATATGTGCTCAAATCCGGACGCTAAAATTGTTCCCTTATCGCTGCAATTATTGCTGGAGAACGCCGTAAAACATAATATAGTTACTTCTAAAAAGCCATTGCATATTAAGGTGGAAGAACTAGATGACATGCTAGTGGTCAGTAATAACCTGCAAGAAAAACAGGTAGTAAAAAAGAGTACCGGTGTTGGCTTGCAAAATATAAGACAACGTTATAATATCCTTACGGATAGAGAAGTAGGTATAGAAAGAACAACGTCTCACTTTAATGTGTACTTACCTATGTTATCTAAAAGAACCTCGGTAGTGGAAACACAGGAATCTTTTATAGAGGACAAGCGATATGAGAAGGCTAAGGAGCGGGTAGAGGCGATAAAGGGTTTTTACGGAAATTTGACTTCCTACCTCATCGTTATACCAATATTGGCTTACATAAATTACCGTACCACTAGCTTTGCCTGGGTTATTTTTCCAGCTTTGGGATGGGGTTTTGGTTTGTTGGGTCATGGCCTGCAGGCATTTGGCTATAATCCTATTTTTGGAAGATCTTGGGAGGAACGCAAAATTAAGGAGTATATGGAGGATGATAGTTTTTAGGATAATTTCTAATTTACTAGTTCAGCCGAGCCCAACAGAACAACTCATCCTTAATTAAGTACAGTTGGGTATTTCATTTTTTAAATCACAATCTTTCTTTCGCAAATTTGAGGTATCAAAAAGAATAAAAGATTAACTTAAAAACGTATAAAAATGGAAATTCAAGATCTAAACACAAACAGCAAGTATCTAAAAGCAAAAGAAAAAGTAGAGGCTATAAAGGGTTTTTATAGAAATCTATTTGCATATAGCATAGTGATTTCAGTACTGGCCTATATAAACTACCATACCACAAGTTTTGCGTGGTTTCTATTTCCTGCTTTGGGATGGGGCTTTGGACTTGTAATGCACGGATTATGTGCATACGGATATAATCCTTTGTTTGGAAAAGACTGGGAAGAGAGAAAAATTAAAGAGTTCATGCAAAACTCATAATCCAAAATACTAGAATCATGGAAAATACGGAACAAGAGAATAAATATTTTAGGGCACGGGAAAGGGTAGCTACGCTTAAAAAATTCTATGGTAAGATAGGCTCCGGCTTAATTGCCATTGGCATTACAGGGGGTATAAATTATTACTTAAATGCGTGGGAATACCCATGGTTTTTATGGGTAGTCTTTGGAGTGAGTATCGGTCTCATTTTTAGAGCTGTCAAAATTTTTAACCTGAATCCGTTTATGGGAAAAAATTGGGAAGAACGTAAGATTCAGGAATTGATGAAGGAAGACAAAAATCAAGAAAAATGGAACTAAAGGAAATGAACCGAACAGATAAGATGATTCGTGCCAAAAAGCGCGTAGATGAGTTGAAGGGCTTTTACATACATCTTCTAGTGTACATACTAGTAAACCTATTTATAACTGGGATAACTGTTATTGCCAGGGTAAATGGGGGCGAAAGCCTTGCAGAAGCATTCTTCAGTTTTGCTTCTTTTTCTACGGCTATTTTTTGGGGTATTGGTCTTGGGTTCCACGCAGCTAAAGTCTATAATTTTAGTCCGCTTTTCAGCAAGAATTGGGAGGAACGGCAAATTCAAAAATATATTGAAAAGGATAAACAAGAGGCAGAAAAATTCAGATAAAATTTCAATCAACGAACAAAAGAACATATGAAAACTACAACCTTGTCAAAATATGAAAAAGCGAAGTTAAGGGTGGCCTCCATAAGAGGTTTTTACAATCACTTGGCTATTTATGTGATTGTAAACATCCTGCTCTATATGCTGCGAAATAAGTTTACCTTCATCCTGCTAAATGAGGATGCACTAGGAAATCCTGATTTCTTACAGTGGATAGATTGGAACGTTTTTGGTACAACCATTATTTGGGGTATTGTACTCGCTATCCATGGCATTAACGTTTTGGGTAATTTTTCTCGGTTCCGAAAGGAGTGGGAGGAGCGTACTATTCAAAAGTATATGAATGAAAGTGGTGACTAAATCCAAATAACAATAAAAAGCAACAAAAGAAAAACCAATCCATGAGGACGATTATTATAGAAGACGAAAAACCAGCAGCACGTAGGTTAAATAGAATGTTGACCGATTTGAAAGTAGAGGTTTCTACGATGCTGCATTCTGTAGAAGAAGCTATTGATTGGTTTCAAAACAACGAGCATCCCGATCTTATATTTTTGGATATACAGTTGTCGGACGGACTTTCTTTTGAAATTTTTGACGTTATAGAGGTGCACAGTGCCATTATTTTTACCACTGCTTTTGATGAATATGCATTGCAGGCTTTTAAGTTAAATAGTATTGATTACTTATTAAAACCTATTGACGATGAAGATTTAGAAAGTGCTGTCAAAAAATACAGGTCTCGCTTTAAGCCAGATGCAACAGCCCCAAAATTGGCACTCGACTTTGAGGATATAAAAAAGTTATTGGTCAACCCTGTAGAGCGCGAATTCAAAAAACGATTTACAGCTAGGGTAGGGCAGCACCTTAAGATTATTAATGCCGATGAGGTCGAATGTTTTTACAGTGAAAACAAGGGGACCTATGCAGCAACTTCAGATGGTCGAAATTATCTTTTGGACACAACCTTGGAGCATTTAGAAACTGAACTAGAACCCAAGATTTTTTTTAGGGTCAGTAGAAAATATTACGTGAACGTGAATCATATAAAAGATATTATTTCCTATACCAATTCACGTCTACAAATAAAGCTGAATAACGTTAAGGAGCAAGAAATTATTGTGAGTAGGGAGCGCGTAAAAGACTTTAAGCTTTGGTTGGAATAATAGTATTTAAGATACTGATTTAAAATTAGTTAATCTATACTATAGATTTTTTCTATGGTGTTAAAATTAAGATTCTTCCTTGGTTTTGTCCACTCTATTTTCATCGAAGGAAGAAGGTAGTAATTTAGGCACTAATTTAATAAAAATAGGAAGTAAAACAGCACCTCCGGGAAGAATAAAAATCGCCAAGGACGGGATGCTTTTAAAGATGTCTATGAGTTGATTTTGCACTTTTTTCTTTTCCTCCTTTGTTAAATCCCGGAGTGTAGATTTGCTTAGTAATGCAACTAGTTCCGCACTTTCCGATAGTTCTTTTTGAAGTCTTTTACTGTTCCTTAAAATAAGCTTATTAACGACCTTGCTCATGCTATCATAGAACTGTATTGCAAGGTTATTCTCTTTGAGAA
This sequence comes from uncultured Maribacter sp., assembly GCA_965367705.1. Taxonomy (GTDB): domain Bacteria; phylum Bacteroidota; class Bacteroidia; order Flavobacteriales; family Flavobacteriaceae; genus Maribacter. The sequence continues at coordinate 4,184 of CBDUKC010000181.1, forward strand.
AGGGAACTTTTTTAGCATTTTTTTCAAAAAAGTCGGCAACATCTTCAAGTGATTTGGAGATCCTTTCCAAACTAAATCCAATATCTTTTCCAATGCCAAAAATGAATTCAGACTCTTTGTAGTCCACCGAATGGTCTTCCCAAACAGTAAGGCAGGCCATGTCCAATAAGTAAGCATTTTCACAAATAGGCCTTTCGTTTAACAGTAGTTCCCTGTAGGAGCCATCAAAAGATTGCGTGTCTGGATTAATGAACGAAAGACTGGCGCCAAAAAGCTCAGCCAATTTTTCATCTTTCCTGTTTTTTTCTTTTGAATTTAATGCGTGGTAGGTAACATTTATTGCTAAATATTCTAAGTTGTAAGCATATATTTTAATACCAACTGAATCGTTCAGATAGCGTTTAAAAAGTAAAACATCTATGAATAATAGTGAATTCGTTATAATGCTATTAAAGGTTTTACTAATTACATTATCTTCTAAATAGACACGGGAATCTATCAGTTTCTCCAATTTTGAGCTGGTTGTTTTTCCGCTAAGGAGTTTCTCTAAAAAAGTAAGATGGGCTACTCTTAAATTAGTGTAGAATGTAAAGAGGTCGTCTAAAAAGCTTTTAAAATTACTATTGCGTTCTAGTTTATGTGTGTAATAGAGTGCTGTAAACAGATTTATCTTAGCTTTTTCATCTTCGGATAAGGTATGTTCCGAAACGATGAACGGCAGTACCTCGGTGTTTATACCATATACGAAACCGGTTCGTTTCAAATCGAAATACAATGGGGAAAAGCTGGAATACCTTTCCTGATGTTTTTCAATGACCGATTCAAATTTTGGTACCCAACCGCTAGACGATGGATTCATGATAACTGCTATTTATAATCACGGGACCAAAATTACTCTAAATTCAGCATATAGATCAGTTTAGTGCAGTAAAGGTCATTAAAAAGAATAGCCCTTCGCTCTTCTATGTGCTTATTCCCTAACACTTATTTTCTATTTCAAATTGAACCTGGACCATGTTGCCACGCTACCTTGGGATTTAAAGTCAATAGCGATTTAGAAAAAGTGACTTTACTTAAGCAGGATGTAGTTGACGCTATTTATGAATTGGGTCCAGGAATGGAACAAAGTATTAATGCTTTATAACATATCATGATTTGCATTTTCAGCCAGTTTTGGTTGGTTGTTTATTGTTTGACAGCACAGTTTAATTGCTATGGTGTCTTTTTCTGATAATGTAGTTCATCGAAAATTAAGTTTTAATTAAGAGTTGTATAGATGAAAAGCATATATTTATGGATGAAATGCAGCAAAGTGCTACTTTATAAGCTTTTTGATAGTTGTGTTTTAGTAAAATGAATTTAACCGAAACCAAATTTTAATCTACCATTATGGAATATTTTCTCTTCTCTATATGGGTTGCAGCTATGGTTGTAATGATTGGTAAAAGTATTCTTGCTTACCGTTCTTTGCAGAAAACCATAAATGAAAAAACAAGTGTTTTTAAGTAAACTTTCTTAGTAATACGGGGAGTAACAAGAGGTCTAAAATAAGCGCTGCCACTAAGGTGACACTAATAATCGTACCTATCGTTACACTGGGTTGGTGAATGGAAAACAGCATGACCATGAATCCAAAGAATAAGATAATGGTAGTGATGACCAAGGCCCTGCCCGTTTGCGCAAAGGTTTTTTCCAATGCCTCCTCTTTTGATAATCCTTGCGTAATACCTAGTTTATATTTTCCAAGAAAATGAATGGTGTCGTCTACTGCAATACCGAAAACGATTGCAAAAACAACGGATAATCCTGCTTCTAAGGGTATTCCTAAAAATCCAAGAATACCTCCAGCAAATAGCATTGGTAGGAGATTTGGCACTAAAGAAATCAAGAACATTTTAAAATCTCTAAAGACTAGAACCATTATTATTCCTATGATAATAAGGCCATAGAAAAGTCCTTCCAACAAGCTTTTCCGAATATATTCCGAGTTTTTATCTAGTAGCATACTTTTGCCCGTAACCCTTACCTTCATTAAGGTAGTATCTGTTTCTGAGTTGGCAAATGTTTCTATGTGTGCATATAATCGTTTAAGGCTGTCTGTACCCACATCCTGTAATTTGCCATTAATTCTGGCCTTGTCTTTTGCTTTATTTACAAATTTTGCTAGCTGTTTTCCTGCTAGTTTATTTACGTCTTTTTGATACTTGATAAAAGTAGTTTCATCCTTAGGTAGACGCAGGTAATCAGACTTGTTTAAATTGTTTGCCTTGTTGATAATCTTATAAGGTAGATTAGGGGATTGAAGGTTGCCAATGGTTTTTATTTGTTCTAAATGAGTGG
>CBDUKC010000182.1:0-6504 GCA_965367705.1 uncultured Maribacter sp.
ATACCGGAAGAACTTTTTACCATACGGCGATCAATTAATTTAGCTTCGCACTGAATTGCAATACTTCTATTTTCCTGTAAGGGGTTTACCTCAAACCGCACCCACTCCTGTGTACCTTTGGAAAACACCTTTAAATTGGTTGCTTGTATGGATGATGTTTTTGCGCCAGAGTCTACCCTAGCTTTTATTGCAGGTATTCCCAAATGATCAAAAACACACCACTCTTCACTTCCAATTATTTTCAACTCTTCCATCTGAATTTTACTTTACTACGTATTTGAAAAAACAAGTCTTTTCGTTTGCCTAGCCATTATATAAAATACCCAATAACCTACCTCTTGGCCGGCGAAGGATTTTAAAATCTATTTGTTATTTATTTTTTCCGAAGTTCAAAGATATCGGTTCTTCTGTCTTTTAGGTTCCTTACGGCACCAAATTGATTGAGTTCCCGCAATAAATCGATATCCACATCGGCTATCAGTATCATTTCCGTATTTGGTGTCGCCTCTGCTTTAATCCCATTGGTAGGAAAGGAAAAATCGCAAGGAGTAAATACCATGGATTGGGCAAATTGAATATCCATGTTCTGCACATTGGGTAAATTCCCAACACTTCCGGCAATGGCCACGTAACATTCGTTTTCTATAGCCCTTGCCTGCGCACAATGGCGCACCCTGGAATATCCATTTTGCGTATCGGTCAAAAAGGGAATAAAAAGGATGTCCATGCCTTCATCGGCCAACAAGCGGCTTAACTCAGGAAACTCGGAATCATAACATATTAATATTCCAATCTTACCACAATCGGTATCAAAGGCCTTTAACTGCGTACCGCCTTGCATACCCCATACCTTAGCCTCATCTGGCGTTACATGTAATTTTTCGTAACGCTCCATACTACCATCACGGCGGCATAAATAACCCACATTATACAGTCTACCATCTATCATTTCTGGCATACTCCCGGTTATGATATTGATGTTGTATGATATAGAGAATTCAGAGAATTTCTGTACGATTGCCTCGGTATGTTTAGCAAGTTCCCTAATAGCATCTGGTGTAGACAAATGATTATCCTTTGCCATCAAGGGCGCATTAAAGAATTCTGGAAATAAAGCAAAATCCGAACGATATCCTGACACGGCATCTATAAAATATTCGGCTTGCTGTAGTAATTCCTCTAAATCCTTATACGGGCGCATTTGCCACTGTATCAGTCCTAAACGGATAATTGTTTTCTTGGTCGCTGCTTTTTTAGAAGGTTTTTGGTAATAGATATTATCCCATTCCATTAGAATAGCAAAATCATTGGATGCCTTATCTCCGGGTAAATATCCCTTCATTACTTTGGCAGGATGAAAATCATTACTAATCTGAAAATTAAGTACTGGGTCCTGAATCTCTTTTCTACGCACTTTTGCAATATATTCCTTTGGGGTTAATTCCTTGGCGTACGTGTTATAATTTGGCATTCTACCTCCAAATACAATACTTTTTAAATTAAGCTTTTCACACAGTTCCTTGCGGTAATCGTACAGTCTTCTACCTAAGCGCAAACCTCTAAACTGTGGCTTTATAAATACTTCTATACCATATAAAACATCCCCATACGCACTGTGGGTGCTAAACGAGTAATCTCCCGTTATCTGCTCATAGGTATGATCATCATCGAATTTATCATAATTAACTATAATGGACAGGGCTACTCCTGCCAACTGACCATTTATTTTAATGACGACTTGGCCATCCGGAAATTTTTCAATTAAAGAAGCTATATGCTCCTCTTTCCAATACGCACCGGGCATATTGGTATACGCTGATATCATTGCCGTCTTAAGTTCTTGATAGTCATTAAGGTCTAAAAACTTCAATTCTATATTTTCAATTTCCTCTATTTTCATATACGTTAAATTAAGCTGGCGTTAGGCCAAGGCAATAGGAAACTAATGTCAACCTATGTTGACACTAGTTTAAACAGTTTTTGATTTGTGTTGAATGCGATTGCTACCTCGAAAAAAGGACGTTTTCTTTGGTTAGCTATTCTAATCTTCATCGTCCTCACCGTCTACCATATCTTCTGGATCTGGCTCTACAACGGCAGTTGGGTCGTCGTCCTCAAAATCCTCATAATCGGTAGCATCATAATTTTCCATGGTATACTCCAGTTTTTCACTGATTTTAACCAAGTATTTGGTATCTGCCGTTAAGACTTCAACAGCCTCGATACGTTCTCCTTTGGAATTTCGAAAAGAAATAACATCACGATCATCGTACCCATCTGGATAGCGTTCTACGGTAAGCTTCAAAACTTCTGGCGTCAATTTTTTAAAATCAACGATAACTTTGTTTAAATGTGCATGTTTATCCATAATTACATATCTAAAAGGTAAGCAAAAATTAAGGGTGCAACAATGGTCGCATCACTCTCAATAATAAACTTTGGCGTATTAATATCTAATTTCCCCCAGGTTATTTTCTCGTTGGGCACTGCTCCGGAATACGATCCATAGCTCGTTGTGCTATCGCTAATTTGGCAAAAATAGCTCCAAAAAGGCGTATCCGTACGTTCCATATCTTGATATAGCATGGGCACCACACAGATTGGAAAATCGCCGGCAATACCACCACCTATTTGAAAGAATCCTATCCCGTTTTTAGAGTTGTGGGTATACCAATCGGCCAAAAAAGTCATGTATTCGATACCAGATTTCATAGTGCTTGCCTTTAACTCGCCTTTTAAGACATAGGAAGCAAATATATTCCCCATGGTACTATCCTCCCACCCTGGACAGATAATGGGCAAGTTTTTCTCTGCAGCCGCATACATCCATGAATCTTTCAAATCGATTTCATAGTGCTCTTCCAAAACGCCAGAAAGTAAAAGCTTATACATATACTCATGTGGCAAATACCGTTCTCCTTTTGCTTCGGCATCCATCCATATTTTTACAATATGCTCTTGAATTCTTCTAAACGCCTCTTCTTCTGGAATACAGGTATCGGTTACGCGGTTCAATCCTTTTTCAAGTAAATCCCACTCATCTTGTGGAGTCAAATCCCGATAGTTAGGAACACGCTTGTAATGGGAATGCGCCACCAAGTTCATAATATCCTCTTCTAAATTCGCACCGGTACAGGACACAATCTGCACTTTATCTTGACGAATCATTTCTGCAAAAATCTTACCTAATTCCGCTGTACTCATAGCACCTGCGAGTGAAACCAACATTTTAGAACCTTGGTTCAATTGTGCTTCATAACCCTTCGCTGCATCGACCAAGGCGGCCGCATTAAAGTGCAAGTAATATTTTTCAATAAAGTTGGAAATAGCTCCTTTAGTCTTCGTCATCTTCGAATTTTGAATTGGTATTGGGTTTATGATCTACGTCATAGGAGTTATCGTAATTGTCTTCCGCTTCCTGCCCCATGAACTTATAACTCAACATCTTATAATACAACTTTGCCGCCAGAAAATCTGAAGATTTATCGGTGTCCTTTGGACACAGTTCTACAATATCGAAACCAACCACATTTTTTTCCTCGAAGACCTGCTTTAAAAATTCCAATGTTTCGTACCAAAACATGCCACCTGGTTCCGGTGTTCCGGTCGAGGGCATTATGGAAGGATCCAACACATCCAAATCAAAGGTGATAAAAACATTATCCGTACACCCTTCTACAACCTTGTCTATCCAGTATTCATCATTGACCATGTCATGAGCAAAAAAGGTCTTTTCCTCATCCATAAACGTCTTTTCAATAGCATCCATAGAACGTATCCCTACTTGAATCAGGTTCGTCGTCTGACTAGCTTCATGAACAGCACAAGCATGGTTGTAGTTGGTTCCTTCATACGACTCACGCAAATCTGCATGCGCATCTATGTGTAAAACCGTAAGGTTATCAAAACATTCGTTAAAAGCACGAATTGAGCCAATTGAAACCGAATGCTCGCCACCAAAAAGGGTGACAAATTTGTTGCGTTTTATAAAGTCCTTGGTTATTTTATGCACTTCATTAACCATGGCCTCAGGCGAACTGTTTTCCGTAATGGGTTCGGTAAGGTGTATACCCTGTTCATACACTTCAGACCCCGTTTCTATGTCATACAACTCCATGTTTTCTGATGCTTCCAAAAAAGCTTTTGGGCCTTTATCAGCTCCCTTGCCCCAAGTACTTGTTCCATCATAAGGAACAGGGATTAAAACCACCTTAGCGGTTTCTAATTGCGCGAATTCATCGGGTATGCCGGCGTAATTCTTTGATGTGCTCATTGTAGAAGTTGTTATTTTTTAATGTTCTTTTATTAAAGCGCTGCTTGTTTTACTTCTTCCTTATTTTCGACTGTTGCTTCAGAAGAACCGTATCCCAAAATTTTCAACAAATCTTCTGCTTTTTGTTGTGGATTAAATAGACTAGTCACGATAGTACCATCCGCATCTTTATCAATTAGAATATGTTTTGGTTGTGGAATTAAACAATGCTGCAACCCTCCATAACCACCAATGGATTCTTGATAAGCTCCCGTATTAAAAAAGCCAATATACAAAGGTTTATCACGTTTATACTTGGGTAAATAGATAGCGTTCATATTCTGCTCACTATTGTAATAATCATCGCTATCACAGGTAAGTCCACCTAGCAGCACACGCTCATACTCATCGTTCCATCGGTTAATCGGCAGCATAATAAAGCGTTTGTTTATGGCCCAAGTATCCGGCAGGGTAGTAATAAATGAGGAATCTATCATGTTCCATTTTTCCCTATCGTTCTGCTGTTTCTGATATAATATTTCATAAATAGCACCACCGCTTTCCCCAACGGTAAAGCTGCCAAATTCTGTGAAAATATGGGGAACAGGCACATCCGCCTCTGCACAGGTGATATTTATCTGGTTCAAGATTTCGTCAATCATATATTGATAATCGTACTCAAATGCCAAGCTATTTTTAATAGGAAACCCTCCTCCAATATTAAGACTATCCAATGACGGACAGATTTTTTTCAATCGCACGTAGACCTTAAGACACTTTACCATCTCGTTCCAATAATACGCATTGTCACGTATGCCCGTATTAATGAAAAAATGCAGCATTTTAAGCTCCACTTTATCATTGTCCTTAATCTGGTTCTCATAGAAGGGAACTATGTTTTTATACCCAATTCCTAATCTAGAGGTATAGAACTCAAACTTAGGTTCCTCTTCTGAAGCTATTCGTATTCCTACTTTAAAGGTGTCGTCTATAACATCTGACAGCAAATCTATCTCCTCATAATTATCTATGATGGGAATACAATTTCGATGTCCATTATTAATTAGCCTTCCAATATTTTCAACATATTGTGCACGCTTAAAGCCGTTACAAATGACGTAGGCATCATTACTTAGTTTACCATCTGCTTTTAATTTTTCAACAATATTGATATCAAATGCGGATGAGGTCTCCATATGAATATCGTTCTTTAAGGCTTCATGCAGTACATGCTGAAAATGGGAACTCTTAGTACAATAACAGTAATGATACTTTCCTTTATATTGATTCTTTTCGATAGCCTTTGCGAACCAATTTTTTGCTCGCTTGATGTTATCGGAAATCTTTGGCAAATAGGTGAACTTTAGTGGGCTCCCGTATTGCTCTACCAACTCCTTGAGAGGTATGTTATGAAATTTTAAATATTCTCCATCCAATTGAAACTCTTCCTGGGGAAAATGATAGGTTTGATCTATTAGATCAATGTATTTCGTGTTCATTTAATATATAGATTATGCTAGTAAATTAGTAAAAATAAGGCATGGCAAAAAACGCCACGGTTAAGATATCGTTATTAAAAGCAAAATCAGATAAGAAATTTTTCCTCGGTAGTAGGAATAAAGAAGTAATCGTGCTGACTTTGCACAATTGTAGTAGTGTAATCAGAAGTTAGCTTTAAAATTCGGTTGCCCATCTGATAGGCCGCTAAAGGGTTTGACTTCTTAATTCCCCTTAGCCCGAACACAGAAACACGATTCATGATGTTCAGCTAATGCTAAAAAAAGCAAATCGTTTTGTTCCGATTTGACGTAACAAATGAAATACAAAAAATTGGATAAACAAGGTTTTTCAAAAAAAAATTAAAAATTAATACCGAACAAACTATTTCTAAGTCAATTCCTTGATTTTAAGCGTATTGATTTCCTATATTTATCTTCAATTTACACACGCCTACGCTATGAAAAACACGTATCACCTATTTTGCGCCATACTTTTTATAGGATTACAAGCGACCATCGCCCAAATACCTTCTGGCGTCTACATGACTGAAGTAGAAAACGTGCGTCACGAAATAAAAATAGATGGTAATTATTTCATCTATTCCGAATACAAAAGCAAGCCGGCCGAGTTCATGAGAACGATAGGTGGTTTTGCCCAAGTTGAAGATACTGGTACTGGACAAAAGCTTGTTGTTCTTTTAGAATTCAATTCGCAGTATGAACAAGATTCTTTGCGTCAGTTGAATATTCCGG
>CBDUKC010000183.1:0-6498 GCA_965367705.1 uncultured Maribacter sp.
AAGGTAGCGTCTAAATGTATTGAGGGATTTCTTTCTTGTCAAGGTTAAATATGAATCGATTTGTATTGTTTTAGTATACCTTTCATATCTTTAAACAACGAAAGTATCAAAACGCTTTGACACGTGTCCTATTTGATAAAAAATATTGTAATAAGATGATTATGAAGGGAATAGGGTGTGTATTTCTAACTCTTCCACCCCGACGAATTGAAAGTAAAACCCTAATAATCAATTGATTATTAGGGTTTTTTGTTTTTAAAAATGTTGTCAAAACGTACCAAATAGGTGTGATTTTTATATCGTAGGCTGGTCATGAAAAGACTTCACTTTAGAAGCTTCCAACGCTTAAACTCACCCTTAATTTTTTCATCGGTAAGCGGGTAGAGCCCAATAATCGTTTTTCCCTTTTGTACCTGCTCTAATACAAATTCTTCAAACAAGGTCATATTAGTGCATTCTTCAGCTACTTCATTAGCAAGATGGGCAGGAATGACCATTACACCGTCATCATCCCCTAAAATAATATCTCCCGGAAACACGGCAACATCACCACAACCAATGGGCACATTTATGTCCAATGCTTGGTGTAAAGTAAGGTTGGTGGGTGCCGAAGGTGTATGATGATAAGATGGGAAATCTAGTTCGGAGATTTCGGAAGAATCACGAAAACCTCCATCAGTAACAATTCCTGCTGCTCCCCTAATCATTAACCTAGTTACAAGTATAGAACCGGCAGAGGCAGCTTTGGCATTCTTTCTGCTATCAATAACTAAGACAGCACCTTCCGGACAAGTTTCGATCGCTACACGCTGAGGATGCTTGGCATTCTTGAAAACCTCAATGGAGTTCAAGTCTTCTCGTGCGGGAATATATCTTAGGGTAAAGGCTTCTCCTACCATGGTGGGCCTTCCTTTTTTTAGAGGTACGACGTCTTGGATAAATTGATTTTTTAATCCTTTTTTAAATAAAAAAGTCGCTATGGTAGCAGTGCTGATTCGTTCCAATTTTTGTCTAGTAGCTTTTGATAGTTTGGTCATGTTGTTTCGTTCTTCGTTTAATTATTACGCCGTTCGCCAAGTTTCTCTTAAAAAGGTCAAGTCTTTCTTCATTTGCGTAAATACCTCCTTTTTGTCAATGATGATTTTTGTAGCGCCATGTTCAGCTCCTCCTAGGTCGTATTCCAAGTGCAACGAAATGGGTACATTGATTTTATGTTTTTTTAGTAGCGCGAAATAACGAATGAAATCTACCATGCCTTCTCCAAGAGGTGTGTTGATTGGTTTCCATTTCCCATTGACCTTACCCCATTTAAAATCTTTGATTACTAAAGATTTAATAAATGGTTTAATTTGTCGTAGTCCTAATTCCCAACTGCTTCCACCTTCAACAACGGCATGCCTGATATCGTATTGGCATCCAATATTTTCATTATTTGTTACCGAAAGAATTGGCGGTAAATCCCATATCGGTGCACCCACATGGTTGCCTGCATGGTTTTGATAGCAACCAATTAATCTTAATTCTTTATTTAGCAACTCCAAATTTTTCGCCTGCTGTCCATAAATAGTTTGACTTTCTTCAATCGTTCTCTCTTCTGGATAGCTTAGCCAGCCAGTGCGGTAGTGGGTAAAACCTAACTTGCTAGCAGTTTCTAATACAGTTTGCTGTTCTGGCTTGCTGAGGTCCCAAACGTTTGTAGTCATAACTTTAGGGGTAATTCCATATTTTTTCATCGCATCAACGGCCTTTGGTAAATCATCTACCACCTTTTTAGGCAAAACGTGTCCTTTAGGCCTTACCGTTAAATCTAATCCATCAAAGCCCATTTCTGCTGCTGCCGCTGCCATATCGTTGTAATCAAGAAATTGTAAATGTTTAGAGAACAAATGAACCTCGATCTCATCTTTCATTTTTGGAAGGACACTTAAAAAAGAGCTGTTAAAACCCATAAGTGGAATACTACCTAACGCGGTAACTGATAACCTGGTAAAGTTTCTTCTTGATATTGACTTTTTAACTTGCTTCATAAACGCGTATTGATTTGTGTATTGTCGATAGAATTTTTGTTAAAAACTTGCGGGTCTTACAAATATATGTATTTTTGGTAAACCAAACTGGTTGACCAATTTAAATAAATAGATGTTTCAACTTCATATTACTATGATGCTATTGTATTCAATATAGAATAAATACGGTTTTTAGTAAATGTGTTTTAAACGCTGAAAAATATACATCATGGTTGAAAAAGTTGAGTCAGGAACTATTTATATCTAATTAACATAATACACGTTATGAACTTCAAAATATGCAAACCATTGACTTCCATTTATCCATTAGGGATTGTTGTTATGCTACTATTAAGCAGTTGTGGGGATATCAGTAAAAAGCAAGGAACAACAGAAAATACTGAAAATACCACGAATCTTAAAAAAGCGAACGACATCATACCATTTTTTCAACATTGGAATCTGATATTAGGAGATGGCTCTAATGTAGGTCAGGCAACTGACTATGCGGACGAAGATTTCTTTTATACGAACAGCGATGACAATGGGGATTGGGTAGTCTTTAAAACACCTAACGCAGGGAACACCCATGGAACCTCGAATAACACAAGAACAGAACTGGCCCAATTAAAGAAGTGGTTGCCAACCACAGATGCTAAAATGAACGCCACTCTTAAGGTAATGAATGTATCGGCTACAGGAGACGCTAGTGTTGCTTCAACTTATTCGGTAGTGGTTGGTCAGATTCATAGTGCAGATGGGCATGAGAACGAACCGCTTAAAGTATTCTATAAAAAATTCCCTGGCCATACAAAAGGATCTGTCTTTTGGAACTATGAAATTAATACTGCGGGGGACGATAATTCAAAAAGATGGGATTATTCCCAAGCTATTTGGGGCTATGACTTTTCTGTTGTGGGTGCTGATGAAAATACGTTTCCACCCGAACCTGAAGATGGAATTGCTTTGGGGGAAGAGTTCAGTTATGAAGTAGAAATAAAGGAAGGAATGATGTATCTCACCTTCACCAGTAAAGGACATGAGACAAAAACATTTACAAAAAACCTTATTTCCTCGCAATACGCAAACCGTTCAGACATTCCAGCGCAGGTAGAGAATTTATTCATACCTATAAATCAGGATGGTGTAGAGCGTAAAAATGCCTACTCCGATGAGGGTTTGTTTTTTAAACTGGGTACGTATAACCAAACCAATGGAAAGGACCCTAAGGTTAATAAAGTATGGTGTTCTGGAGCAGAAACCCATGGCGGAGATATACAAAAACAATATGCTGACGGCAATTACGCTGAAGTTTGGTTTAAATCGGCTGCTATCACCATTCCCGATAATGCAATATCCAATCAGGGTTATTTTGCCGCTAACGATGGCCTTAGTGCCAAAATCGTGTATCCTAGTGAGGTGATTCCTTTTATGGATAAATTTAAAATATTAATGGGTGATGGTACTACAGAGGATAACCTCGTAGACTTTGAGGATGAGAATTTTTTCTACACCGTAATCGATGGTACTAGGCGTTGGGTGGTTTATAAAACACCAAATTCCGGCGTCACTTCCAAAAACTCTAGCAATACCAGAACCGAGTTGCACGAAAAAAGAGATTGGACTCCTGAAGAAGGCGGTAACCTCACAGGTACCTGCAAGGTAATGCAGGTTTCCGTATCGGGCAATGCTAGGGTTGCGGCCTCTTATTCTACTGTTGTAGGACAAATACATAGTGGCGAAGGGCATGAAAACGAACCTATAAAAATCTTTTACAAGAAATTCCCGGGTCATACTAAAGGATCTGTCTTTTGGAATTATGAAATAAATACAGCAGGAGATGATAATGCGGGTCGATGGGATTTTTCGACCGCGGTCTGGGGTTATGATATGTCGGTTGTTGGAGCCAGTAAAAATGACTATCCACCGGAGCCAGAAGATGGGATTGAATTGGGTGAGGAATTCAGTTATGAAATAAACGTGTACAAAGGCATCATGTATGTAACTTTTAAAAGTGATACCCATGAAACCAAAACATTTACTAAAAACCTGATTGCATCGGAATACGTAAAAAAGACGGACATCCCAGAACAGGTAAAGCAATTGTTCGTACCCATAGGGCAGGACGGTACTGAGCGTCCGACTGCATATAGTGGGGAATTGAATTATTTTAAACAAGGGGCTTACAATCAGACCAACGGAAAAAGTCCGGAAACGAATAGGGTCTGGTGTGCAGGAGCAGAAACCTATGGGGGAGATATCGCCAAGCAATATGAAAACGGCTGTTATACGGAAGTATGGTTTAGAGATGCAACGGTGGGGCCAGGTATTCCGCCAAAATCGAATTAAAAATTCATTACGCAGTAGTTACATAAAATTGAAAAATAATTTGATTTATTGACTCATAAAAAGCAGTTGATTGCATTTAAAAGGAGCAAGAAAATATTAAAATCACAAAAAAATGGAACGATTTAGCGAAAAATATATCATTGCAAAAGAACTAGAATGGGAAGAACTTGGTGGAGGAGTAGCAAGAAAATTCTTAGGTTACGATAACCAAATTATGATGGTAAAAGTAAAATTTGAAAAGGGGGCATTAGGGGCTCCACATCAACATTTTCACACGCAAGCTACCTATTGCGTTTCCGGTAAATTTGAATTTGAAATTGATGGAGAAAAGAAAATAGTAGAAGCAGGCGATGGGGTCTATATTGAACCTAATTTATTACATAGTGCAATTTGTTTGGAAAAAGGAATGCTAATTGACACCTTTAGCCCTGTAAGAGAAGATTTTTTAAGTGGCGGAGGAGTATCTTATTTTGGAGATAAACAGTCCTAAACTATACAAATAGAAACCAAACAGTTTTCTTCTATTTACGAGGAAACTAAAATGGTAAAAGGAGTAGACACCGTTTCTATACATCCTCATGTACTTCATGGAATCTTAGGTGCCAATAAAGGAGTTTTAATAGATGTGTTTAATCCAATTCAGGAAGATTTAATGACTATGAAGTTATAATTAGTAGTAAAAAAACAATTGCACTAACATATATTAAGCATACGATGAAAAACAGCAATAAATTAGAAGGAAAAATAGTGCTTATTACGGCTGGCGCGCAAGGAATTGGTGAATCAATTACCAGACATTTTATCGATAGCGGAGCACATGTTGCTATTCATTATTTTTCCAGTGCTGATACTGCAAATCGTTTGACAGCATACGCAACTGACAAGGGACAAAAAGCGATTGCTATAGCTGGTGATTTAACAAAAGAAGCCGACGCGAATGCGTTGGTTGAAAAAACAGTAGAAGCCTTTGGCGGTTTAGATATACTGATTAATAACGCAGGTTCACTTGTTGCGCGTAGAATGCTGAGCGATATGGAGGCTGAGTTTTGGCATAAGGTAATGGACATTAACCTCACATCTATGATGTTTGTGATCCGAGCTGCATCTGGGTATCTAGCAAAAAATGACCACAGCAGTATAGTTAATTTGGCATCACTCGCTGGGCGTAAAGGTGGTCACCCCGGGTCACTAGCGTACGCTACCAGTAAAGGTGCTATCCTAACTTTGACCAGAGCGCTGGCTACAGAATTGGGACCTCAAGGTACTCGTGTCAACGCTGTTGCTCCGGGTCTTATCCTTGGCACTTCATTTCATAATACGCATACAACAAAAGAATCAGCGGAGGCCACAACGGCTGGTATTCCAATCCAAAGAGCAGGTAACGCGGACGATGTTGCGCGCGCGGTTTTATATCTGGCGTCCGAATACGACGGCTTTATTACTGGCGCTACGTTAGACATCAACGGCGGCGTATACAATATGTAAGATTCGGTTAAATTATTGGCTTACTAATGAGATGACCTTACCCGGTGATCAAGATACAGCAGAAGAAAATACTACAACTGCAGTTTGGCTGGCTATCGCGTAAAGTTATTTTATTATTGGCACCAATATTTACGGTAATGGCGGTATTGCGTTTACCTAGTTTAAACCAGGTGAAATGCTAAATCATCAAAATGAGAGGTTTATTTTTGCTGCTTTGACAACAATTCAAATCATAAAACATTAAATAAATTTTTATTTAACAAAGCAATAACATATATTTGGTAAACCAATTTGGTTGACCAGTATGGAAAACCAATTAGAAAGAACTTAAACTTATGAACTTTAAACAAACAGCCAGCCATGAAACCATAGCGTAAAACAAAAAAAAGGACGGGTGCACGCCCATCCTTTTAGTAAAATGATTACTTCATTTCGAAGGGAAGTAATACTTAAACATGCAAATAGTACTATTCACATATCTCCTGTAAAAATAGGAATTTTCATTAAGGTAGAATGAAAAAGTGTGTATTAGTAATTTGAGGATTTGAATGTGATTGTAAAATTACATTCATGTGTCGCTTACCATTATGGTATAGACCATTCAATAGTTCTAACTTAATTAAACACAAATGAAATTTAAATTAAAACTTTTTATGAT
>CBDUKC010000184.1:0-6455 GCA_965367705.1 uncultured Maribacter sp.
TCTTCTAAAGAAATGACTTTTTCTTCACGTACATATTTACCTAAAAGACGGGCCACATTACCGTAAGATCTAGGATGCGGGCTAGAATTTGTAAAAGGTGCAACAGGAGCAACGGAGGCCCCATCAGATCCAAAACTCATATAGGGCAGGGCAATCTGCTTTTTTACATTCTCTTCGGACATCAAAAAATAAACCGTACCAACTCTACTGCTATCTTGTACCACAAGGTCAATCGCCGTTTCTTCTGGACTGGTACCGCGCATAGTGGCCACTTCAGCCAAGGTCTTCCCGGTCAGATATCGCAAACTATCGCTCCTAAAATCATTCAGGATTAATTTATCTGCGCTCCCGGCAGCAAAATATAAATTTTCCCAACCATCACCTTTGGCCTTCATTTCTTCCATCACCTTTTTTCGAATGGCAGGGTCTTGTAATCGCTCCGCCCATTTTCCATAGCCACCTTCCTGAACCCATGGTGGCATGGAAGCGTCTAAGCCGGTTGCGCCGGCAGTATAGGTATACATGTCTGTAGTTATGTGGAGTCCGGCTGAACGGGCGGAATCAATTTTAGCGATGGCCGTTTCCCATTTGCTCCAATTGTCTTTTCCTCCTGCTTTTAAATGGTAGATCTCTGCAGGAATATCCGCTTCACTGGCAATTTGTAGTAATTCATCAATCGCTTCCAACCAATAATCACCTTCACTACGCATATGTGAGATGTACATTCCATCGTATTCAGAGGCAATTTTACACAATGCTATAAGTTCTTCAATATCTGCATAAAATGCCGGTGCGTAAATCAAGGAGGAACCAATACCCATCGCACCCTCTTCCATGGCGGTTCTCGCAAGGGCTTTCATGTTTTCTAACTCTTTGGGGGTGGGAGGACGATTTGCTTCACCCATCTCATGAATTCGTAGGGTAGTGGCACCAACAAACGACGCAACATTAGGGGCTATACCTTTTGCTTCTAAGAATTCTAAATATTCACCTAGGGTTGTCCATTCAATTGGGTAGGTGTAATCCTTTTGAACACTCAGTTCTTGTTGCCGCATTTCTTCGTTAAGCGGACCCATAGACCACCCTTCTCCCATAACTTCTAGCGTGACCCCTTGGCGAATATCACTTTCAGATTTTCCGTCAATAATCAAGGATTCCGTTGCCCAACTAAGCATATTGATAAATCCGGGTGCTACAGCCAAGCCCGTAGCATCGATTTCTTGTAACCCCTTAGCGTTTTCCAAGGTTCCGATGGCGACAATAGTATCGGCATTAATACCGATAGCTCCTATGTAGGAGGCCTCCCCGGATCCGTCCAGTATTTGTCCGTTTTTAATTAGGACATCATAGGTTTCTTGATTTGAACAGCTTACAATGGCATAGCACCACGTAAACAAAAAAAGTAGCTTAACTATTTTCATCGTTTGGTATTTACGTTAATTATAGAATTCATCGCGATACTAATGTGTACCTGAACTTTAAGTTCAGGTACACCTCAGGAAAGTTAAGAAATTTATTACCGCTTAAAACTGAAAATAAATAAACTGTTCTCCACTGCCTTGTGCTATTGCAATTAAGAAAAATAATATTGCCCAAACTACACCTAAAACTAAAGGAGATGTTTTTTTTGATACTTCTTTCATTGAGGTGTTTCGCATCATCCAATGACACAAAAACAACATACCTATAACAACACAGACTTTGATAATACTAAAGGAATCAAGAATTTTTACGCCATTAGTTTGCATATAAAACATAGATTTTATCATATTCCAAGCCGTATCAAATTCTCTAGCTCTAAAAAACACCCAAGTAATATTAACACAGGTAAATGTGATGAATGCTAAAAAAATACCATTCCATTTAGTTATTTTAAAGGGGATATATTGTTTTTGTAATTTCTCTAAAATGAGATAAATACCATGCAATCCTCCCCAAATCATAAAAGTCCAAGCTGCTCCATGCCAAAGGCCACCTAATAGCATGGTGAGCATTAAAGCAACATACATCCTAGTAATACCATGACGATTACCTCCTAAAGGAATATACAAATAGTCTCGTAACCAGCTTGATAAAGAAATATGCCATCTGTTCCATAAATCTGAAAAGCCTAAAGATGCATAAGGATACCTAAAGTTGTCTGGTAAAATAACACCAAGCATTAGAGCAATACCAATAGCACAAGTAGAATAGCCTGCAAAGTCAAAAAAGATTTGTCCAGAGAATGCCAAAGTTCCTGTCCAAGCATCAATACCATGTAATAATTTGGAAGAACCAAACACATCATCTGCAACTCCAGAAAGCAATGTGTCTGCTAATACTACTTTTTGAAAAATACCTATGGTTAATAAAAAGACACCCCAAACAAATTGATTCGTAGTTGCTCTTTTTTCTTCATAAAACTGTGTGATTAAATCTTTAGCCCTTACAATTGGTCCTGCAACAAGCTGCGGAAAGAACGTTACATATAAAGCAAAATCTAAAAAGGTTCTAGCGGGTTCTATTTTTCGTTTGTACATATCTATGGTGTACGACATGGTTTGGAAGGTGTAAAACGAAATCCCCATTGGTAAAATAATATCCATTGGTCTCACTTTATAATCGACACCAAAGGAATTTACTAGGGACACAAAATTTTCTAAAAGAAAATCACCATATTTAAAAAAGGCTAAAAAGCCAAGATTAACGCACATACTTAGCAATAACCAGAATTTTCGTTTGCGTTGGTTGTCTTCTACAGCTAATCGTTTACCTGCTGTCCAATCTACCACAGTCGAAATCCAAAGTAAAATAACTAAAGGCGGATTCCATAATCCATAGAACACATAACTTGCAAAAAGCAACATTCTTTTTTTATTGGTCCAATTGAATAGTTTTGAATAATAAAGTACCAAAACAATAACTAAAAACACTACGAAACTTAATGAGTTGAATAACATAATTAGTTGTTTTTAGAGTTTGGAATCGCATTATCTGCAATCATCATTTTGGCTAATTGTGTTGTAAAGAATCTTGCATCTTCCGCCGATAAATGTGACCATTCCGGGCATTTTAGATTCTTGAATAGTTCATAATCCTCAAAATGATAGGCTTTTACATTGGCTTTCTGTACCAAATCATCCCAAAATTCGGTTCTTGGTAAGCCATGACTTTCACCTACTCTTAGCCCGCCCGAGGAAGGACAACGAATTAAAATCAGGTTTCCACCTCTGGCTTTAAATTTTTCAGCATCTTTTAAAAAAAATGCCATTGTAGCTTCTTTGTCTGGTGGTGGAGCAGCATTGGCAAAAAACTTCCAAACGTTAATAATGGTATTAGCAAAAGCGGTGTCAGTAACTGTTCTTTCAGTCATTTCTAAATTCCTATCAAGCGAAGTCATTATCCCAAATTCGTAAAAAGGAGGTATGACTTCTGGTACTCTCTCACCAATTTTTATTCTTTTTAGTAATGCTTTTAGATCTATATTATCATCTAATTCTTCTTCGCCAGCAGACATTAATACCAAGTTTTGTTGTAATGGTAGAGACAACTGATGATTGATGCGTTGTGCATACGTACGGTCTTTATAATAATCTACTCTTGATTGTGGCCATGCCCAAGGCTCGGCCTCAGGAAAGGTTGTTGAAAAGAACAAGCCAGGTGTTACCCCAACGATCACAGTGCCTGAATAATTTGTGTTTTCAACTATATCATGAAATACGGGCAAAGGTGAGCTGCCAACATTTGCCAACTGAATTGGACGTTTACCTGTTTGATTTTCCCAGTTATCCAATTGAATATCAAAAAGTGTACGCGATGACCCCATCAATATCACATTGTCTGGAGACAAATTTGTGACTCTATCTCGCTGAACAGCCCAAAATGCTTTATTATCATCTATGCTTGGTTTGTAATCTTGGGAACGCCAATAGAGTTCCCAACTACCTAGGGCAATAACCCCTATTGTGATGGCTGTAATCAATGCATGTTTTAGATTCATTGGTTTGTTTTTGATGTGAGTACAAAAGGTTGTTTTTTCAAGTAGCTTAAGCTTCTCCATAGCCATTCTAAGGGACCATATTGATAATACGTTAACCAAATTGGACTTACGATTAGTTGGAAAATCCATATGGTGAATACCATGTATAATAACTCATACCGTTGTTCGTTCCAAAAAGGCCAAATGCTAGTAAAGAATGACAACATAGCACCTTGGCGGAAATAAAAGTAAGTGGAAATAGGTTTTGCCAGATTGGTTGTATCCATTATAATGTGCTATAAAAGATTCAAAAAAAATATTTTGCTTCGGTAAGCAAATAGTAAAACCCCTAAAAACTAAAGCTTAGGGGTTTTATCAATATAATAATAAATAGGTAGGCCGACCATGACGATAATTATGGGTTTTAAAAATGAAAACACTAAAATATCAACCTTCGCTTTATTGCCACGTATTCCCCCGAACGTGCCAACCTACCTATGTTTTGTATTAATTTTCTTAATACCTTGGTTTTTAAGTTTTCTTATGGTTTTAAGAATAATTGGTTATTTAATTCAATGTAATCATTTAAACCTAAGAATTTGATGAAGTGAGTACGAGTGGGTCATTTTATTGTCCCAATGGATACTTTTATTGATCTAAAGCGTTTCACGCAATAGTTTATGCATGGTACAGTCGACAGTTATCTTGTAAGTAGGGTAGGGTATTACGTACACAATCATTAAGAAAAATTAAGATTTTCCTTAAATTTATTTAATGTACTTGAAAAGCTTGGGTGAGTATCATCCAAAAATTGGTTGCAATTTGTGCACTTTTTATCAAGACTTTTAGGAAATCCTGATTTGGTTTGGAGAAAAACATGCCGCAGTACAAATCCTTTCCTGCTTTCCATTACTATTCAAGAATCTTGGCGTGGAGTCTATCTTCTATTATTTTACCATCTTTTTTATAAACGTGGTAGGAATGATTTTCTGTATCTAAGGAGACAGAGGTGTGCACAGCTCCGTTAATGAAATGAATAGCAGATTTGTCATCACAGGCATATCCGTCCGATAGTTTTTCCAATAGTATGTTTTCATGGTAAAGCGGACGTCTGGTAGGTTCCGAATTGTAGTGAGGACAGTGGCTTTTATCTATAAAACCCATTCCCGATACGATACTTAATTCTGCGGGTCGTGAATCTGTTGTACCGCCATTGAACCAGCATAAAGATCCCGCGCTACCGCCGCCCATTATTGTTCCGTTGTCATAGGCTTGTTTAAGCGCAACATCTATCCCTTGGGCTTTCCAAATGGCCAGCATATTTAAAGTATTACCGCCTCCTACGACTATAGCATCCATTCGGGATATAATCGCTGCAAATGTTTCTTGGTGTTCATAGGAATTTATCCATACCTCCATTACATGAGGTACTACGTTTATATGCTTACAAACTTCGTAAAACCGTATGCAGTAATCTTTGTCATCTCCACTCGCGGTAGGTATAAAACAGATGTTAGGTCTCGATTTTCCAGTGGCTTCCGCCATATATTTTAGAAAGGGCACTGTATGTCTTCCGCTACCGTAAATCAATAATTGTTTCTTCATTCTTACAAATTAATTATTCTTTTCAACATATGAGGACAAAGTGAATAGATAATAAATGTCTAACTGATGTAATTATTTCTACGATTTAGAAAGACGCGTGCATTAAGGCTAAAAAAACATGAGATTGATGTTGTAGACCATTTGGTTTTTTAACATGAAATACTGTATATTTAAAAAAACTCATTTCCCCTATTGAGCCTTAATTCTAAAAATGGTTGATTTCCCTCTAAAGCTAATTTTTTTAGGACTTTTGTCTTGTTTTAGTTATACGTTTTGCTACGGCCAGCTTATAGACAGTAACAGGCTTAACCCCTACACTAAGGTGTTTGTTGAAACAGACAATTTCGGGGATTCTTATTTAGAACACCTAGAGCAAGGTTTTGATACGGTTGAAAACGATTCCATACAGTTTTCCATTCTTAATGACCTCGCCTATTTTTGGCATACTAGAAATCTTAATACGGCCTTGGACTTTACTAAAAAAGGACTCCAATTAACCAAGGCGAAAGAGAATATCCTATGGGAAGGTAGATTTCAGATGACACAAGGAGCCATTCTTTTACGGATGGAAAAACTGGATCGTGCCCAAACCGTGCTGCAACTGGCAAAAACAAAGGTTTTGGAATCTGATCTAGCCTTTTTAAATACGCAATTAGGATACGTTTACGAGCGTAAGGGACAATTGGACAGGGCGGCAGATTATGCCATGACAGCGCTTACCTTGGGTGAAAAATTGAACGACACTAAGGCCAAAGCCATGGCCTATAGTGATTTAAGTAATCTTTTTTGGAAACAATCCAAGTATACATCGGGTTTAGAGTATGCACTTAAATCCTTAGCATTTTTTAATAGTTGGGGCATTACCGATATGGATTATGGCTTTACACTATAT
>CBDUKC010000185.1:0-6406 GCA_965367705.1 uncultured Maribacter sp.
AGCACGGTCCATACGGGTGCAAATAGCCAATTGGGTGGATTAAAACTTGGTTTGTTTAAGGTTAGAAACCATGTATTCACGGAGCTCTGCGTAGCTGCACTTGCAAGAAAACCTATGACTAAGCAGACAAGAACACAGATACTGATGTAGGTGAGTTTTCTTTTCAAGGCGTGGTGGTTTTCACCTAAAATAAGGATTTATTTTTATACGAGCAGGTAAAAACTATCTTTGCACAAAGTAGTGTGTTAATGACCGAAAAAGATTTTATTCCCTCTTCGTACACCCGCCTAAAACCAAAAGGTAAAGTGGGTTATAAATCACCCAGCAATATTGCCTTGGTAAAGTACTGGGGAAAGAAGGAGAATCAGATTCCAGCGAATCCTTCAATTAGCTTTACTTTGGATGCTTGTGCGACCACAACGTTCCTTAGCTACGAAAAACGGGCGAATACTACGTCTAATTTTTCGTTTGAGTTGTTTTTTGAGGGCGAACGTAAAGCGGATTTTAGACCAAAAATTCAAATTTTCTTTGAACGTATAGAGCGCTATCTCCCTTTTTTGAAAGCGTATCATTTTGTAATTGAAACCTCCAATTCCTTTCCTCATAGTAGCGGTATCGCTTCCTCTGCCAGTGGAATGTCTGCCTTGGCATTGTGCTTAATGGAGCTAGAAAGAGAATTGAATCCAGATATGACACCAGAATTTTTAGTGAGAAAGGCGTCTTTTTTAGCTCGATTGGGCTCCGGTAGCGCTTGTAGAAGCATCGAAGGTGATTTGGTACAATGGGGTAAGCATGAGGATAACGAATCAAGCTCTGATCTTTATGGCGTAAAATATCCGCATGAGGTACATAAAGTATTTGAAAAGTTTCATGATACAATTTTGTTGGTAGACAAAGGAGAAAAGCAGGTCAGTAGTACGGTAGGCCATGACCTCATGCACGATCATCCTTTTGCGGCACAACGTTTTTCACAGGCACATGAAAACCTCTCCCAATTAAAAATGATTTTTAAAAGTGGAAATCTTAACGAGTTTATTAAAATTGTGGAAAGCGAGGCTTTGACCTTACATGCCATGATGATGACAAGTCATCCTTATTTTATTTTAATGAAGCCCAACACCTTAGAAATCATTAATAGGATATGGTCGTTCAGGCAGCGTTCTAAAACACATATTTGCTTTACGTTGGATGCTGGTGCTAACGTACACGTATTGTATCCAGAAAAGGAAAAGGATGAAGTGTTCCAATTTATTCAAGATGAGTTAGTTGCTTTCTGTCAAAACCGGCAGTATATTTGTGATCGAATTGGTTTTGGCGCGCGAATATTGACACAAAAGGTATAATTTAACCTTAGAAAGAACGTTTGAAGTCCATTAATGTATCTTAATAATTTTCTTTTTGTAGAAAAAAGGGAGAACTTTGTTAAACAGTTTTTATCTTTATAGTATAGCGTGAGCACCTCAGACGAAGATAGTACCATGAAAGGACCTTTATTTTATTCGAAAATATTATTGTTTGGAGAGTATGGCATTATTAAGGATTCCAAAGGACTTTCCATTCCCTACAATTTTTATAACGGAGCATTAAAGTGGGACAACAATACTTCTCAAGTTGCTAAAAACTCTAATAGGAGTCTAGCTTCTTTTGCTATGTATTTAGAAAAATTATCTAAGAATGAGGCTTATTTGGTCACTTTTGATCATGAAAAGCTTAGCGAAGATGTGGCTAACGGAATGTACTTTGATAGTTCCATTCCCCAAGGTTATGGTGTTGGTAGTAGTGGGGCTTTGGTTGCTGCAATCTATGATAAGTATGCCAACAATAAGATAACGGTTTTAGAAAACTTGACAAGGGAGAAACTACTATCGCTAAAGGTTATTTTTGGCAGGATGGAGTCTTTTTTTCATGGAAAGTCTTCTGGTTTAGATCCTTTGAACAGTTATTTGAGCCTCCCGATTTTGATTAATTCTCAAGATAATATAGAGTCTGCTAACATACCTTCACAGCATACCCAAGGCAAAGGGGCTGTTTTTTTATTGGACAGTGGGTCAACAGGTGAAACCGCTCCGATGGTACAGTTGTTTATGGAGCAAATGAAGAACGAGGGGTTCAGGAACATGCTCAAAAACCAGTTTATAAAACATACCGATGCTTGTGTAGAAGATTTTGTGAACGGTAACGTAAAATCACTTTTTGGAAACTTAAAACAACTATCCAACGTAGTGTTGGATAATTTTAAGCCAATGATTCCCACAAAGTTTCATCAGCTATGGAAGCAAGGTATTGATTCAAACGACTACTACCTAAAACTATGTGGTTCTGGTGGTGGTGGTTATATTCTTGGTTTTACCGAGGATATTGACAAGGCTAAAACAGCGCTACGAGATTACCAATTAGAAGTGGTCTACAACTTCTAGCGATAACCTAATTACATGCTAAATAGAAAAAACAAGCTCTTACTGTTAAAGGTATTGAGTCTGTTCTCAGTTGTTCGAGGGTATAATGTTTTGGTTATTGCCTTCGCGCAATATTTGGCGGCTATTTATATTTTGGCGCCCAACTTACCGGTTCGCGAAGTGGTGTTGGATATTAACCTATTTCTTTTGGTGTTGGTTTCTACATTGGTCATTGCCAGTGGGTATATTATTAATAATTTTTACGACGCCGAAAAGGATTTAATAAATAAACCTACAAAGAGTATGTTGGATCGTTTAGTTAGTCAGCGATTCAAATTAAGCGTTTATTTTCTGATGAATTTTGTAGCGGTTTTTGCAGCGAGTTATGTTTCGTTTCGAGCAGTATTGTTTTTTTCAGCTTACATTTTTGGTATTTGGTTTTATTCGCATAAACTAAAGAAAGTTCCGCTGTTGGGTAATTTTGTTTCTGCAATATTGGCCATTACGCCATTTTTTGTAGTTTTTGTTTACTATAAGAATTTTGAGACCGTAATTTTTGTTCATGCTGTCTTTCTTTTCTTATTGATTTTAGCACGGGAAATGATCAAGGATCTTGAAAATATTCCAGGAGATATGGCGCAAAACTATAAGACAATCCCTATAATTTATGGGCCTATCATTTCTAAGGTTGTAATAGGTGTTTTAATAGTATTGACGCTTATACCTTCACTTTTGTTGATTTTCACCTTCGAAATTGGGTATATGGACTACTTTTTTGTTGGCTGTGTAGCCTTGCTCCTGATTTTTCTAATACTATTACCTAGCGCGACTACCAAAAAACATTATATCTGGTTACATAATATTTTAAAATTTATAATTGTTTCAGGAGTGTTCGGGATTCTTTTGATTGATGTGGATTTGGTTTTAAATCGTATTTTATAATGGAGAATATACTTAAAGTAGGGTTGGCGCAAATTTCGCCTGTTTGGTTAGATAAAAAAGCCACGTTATCCAAAATAGAAGCTACCATTTTGGATGCTGCCAAGGCAGGAGCTGAATTAGTCGTTTTTGGTGAAGCCCTTTTGCCGGGCTACCCTTTCTGGCTTGCCTTAACAGATGGCGCGAAATGGGATTTAAAAGTAAACAAGGAACTACACGCGCATTATGTTAGGAATTCTGTTCAGATAGAATTAGGGGAATTAAATGGGGTATGCGATTTGGCTCGGCAGCACAAAATTGCTATTTATTTAGGCATAATGGAACGTGCAAAAGACCGTGGAGGTCATAGTATTTATGCTTCATTAGTATATATTGACCAAAATGGTGAGATTAAATCTGTGCATAGAAAGTTACAGCCCACTTACGATGAGCGTTTAACTTGGGCACCTGGTGATGGTAACGGATTACGTGTACATTCCTTAAAACAATTTACAGTGGGCGGACTCAATTGTTGGGAAAATTGGATGCCATTACCAAGAGCTGCGCTTTATGGGCAAGGAGAAAATCTACATGTGGCTGTATGGCCTGGCAGCGAACACAACACTAAGGATATTACTCGTTTCATTGCACGAGAATCTCGGAGTTATGTGATATCTGTTTCTTCATTAATGAAAAGGGATGATTTTCCACAAAACACACCATATTTGGAAAAAATACTAGAAACCACATCAGAGGTATTGGCCAATGGGGGTTCTTGTATTGCAGGACCCGATGGAGAGTGGATTCTACCTCCTGTATTGCATAAGGAAGGCTTGATTTTTCAAGAACTAGATTTTAATCGCGTTTATGAGGAGCGACAAAATTTTGATCCTGTAGGGCACTATTCTAGGCCAGATGTTACTCAACTAACTGTGAATCGGGAGCGCCAATCTACGGTAAGGTTTAGTGGGGATTAACCGAATTTATTCTTCACTTTCCGTTGTGATTAACTCATACCCTTGATTAATTCCCTTTTGAATTGGGGGTACTCCTTTTTCCATCCAAATAGGTTTGCTTGCGCCCTTTAGATAATAATCAAAGAATTGTGCCATTCGAATATTAAAATCTTTTCGATTTTGCATTTTTAACGGCCAATGTGGTTCTCCGTTGTAATTAAGAAACCAAGAGGGTTTTCCTAAGCGACGAAGACTTACAAAAAATTCTATACCCTGGTACCAAGGTACATGTCCGTCGGCATCATTATGCATTATTAATAAAGGGGTATTTATTTTATCGATATTGAAAATCGGGGAGTTTTCTATATATCTGGCAGGATATTCCCATGGTGTTCCGCCTATTCTACTTTGTGTGTGTTCGTATTGAAACTGCCTACTCAAGCCTGTCCACCAGCGAATTCCTCCGTAAGCACTGATCATGTTAGGTACTGGAGCTCCAGATTCAGCCGCTTTAAAAATATCGGTTTTGGTAACCAAATAAGCAATTTGATAGCCTCCCCAACTATGACCTTGTACACCGATGTTTTCTTTGTCTATAAATCCTTTTTCAATAAGGGAGGTAACTCCGGGAATAACACAATTATAGGCACTTTCTCCAGGATAGCCTATCCGGTATTCTATATCAGGATTAAAAATAATATAGCCTCTACTCGTGTAAAAGCTATAGTTGAGAGAGGAGCGCTCCGGTTTTGGTGCACGGTGCCTATGAATGCCGTCAGAACTTTTTTCATAAAAATTGACAAGCATGGGATACTTTTTACTGGGGTCAAAATTTTCAGGTTTTGCCAACATTCCTGAGAGTTTCTTGCCGTCTAAAGAAATCCAGCTGACCAGTTCTATTGTTCCCCAATTATATTTTTCTTGTTGTGGATTCGCATCGCTCAGTTTAATACTTTTTTTAAAGCTCAAATCAGAAATATGCAAATCCGGAAATTGAGTAAAGGATTCTTGGGTATAGATAACGGTGTCGTCATTTAAAGCCTTAATCGGTTGTGAATACCGATAAGGACCTGTTAATAAAACTTTTGTTTTAATGGTTTTAGGGTTGTACTCGGCGTAACCTGCATCTTTAGTGTCTTCGTTAAAGGTACTCAAAAGCCATTTTTTGTCCGTAGGTACATATAACAATTCATCGTCAAGGGATATGTAGCGGAATACTGTTTTATTTTCTCTACCCGAAGTTAGCTTCGTACTTGCTCCTGTTTTTGGGTCAAATTGCCAAATATCATAGCGATCGTAAAGAATCAGATGTTCATCGTTTTGTGTCCATCCTGCCGTGCCATATGCAGAAGGGAAATTGGGGGAATCATTTGTTTCGTCATAAAACTGTTTTCCTTTAGTAAGTGCTTTAAAGTTTCCGTCAGGTAAGGAATACCGTATCCAAGTGCTGTCCACTCTATCATAGCCATAAGCGTATTGCGCTTTAGGGCTTAGTTTTATTCGGGGTACTTTAATTAAGGAAAGCAGTGTTTCTGCTGTGGTAGTACTTACCAGTTTATAGTCGCTGTCTTTTCTTCCCGTCCATTGGCTTTCTAACTCATGTGGTAAGGTGGTATTGATCAAAGCATAGTTGGCATTTCCTTCATTTCCTAACTCAGTATTAGGAAAATCGGCACTGGCCAAGGGCACAACCTTATTATTGTTAAGATGAACAACAGTGTGGTAGGAAGCAATGGAGTCATTCTTCAATTGTAATTCTTGTACGGTGTATAACCTAGGTTCGTCATAGGTCCACACCTCCACATTTACGATTTCATCCTCTGTAAGTGTAGTGTCTTTTAAAATGGGCGGTGTCGCCAGTCCAAAGAATAGTTTGGATTCGTCCTTGGAGAATTCAATAGCTCCGTAAGAAGAAACCATGTAGCCTTTTGGAGCACTCGAAGCATCCAGTATTTTTGTAGCTTTTTCGTTTCCTTTTGTCCACTTATATAGTTCATTGGGGCGTATTTGAATTTTAGTGGTGTCCGTATCCGTAACGAATCCCAAATGCTTCCCTGAATCGCTGAGGCTTAGATTAAAGTATTTAGCTTTTTTTGCACTATGAAGCTCAATACTGGTTTGCGTCTCTAAATCCAT
>CBDUKC010000186.1:0-6383 GCA_965367705.1 uncultured Maribacter sp.
TTGAGCGAGGACGGAAAATTTTTTGAATTTCATCATAATTTTTATAATGAAAAAGGAGAGAATTTTGCGCATGGCGAAATGATGGGATCTTGGATCAATCTGAAGACGAGAAAATTAACCGGTTTGGACGCTGTTTTTTTAAAACGATTTGAGGCGGTTGAAAAAGGCGATGACTTTAGAATACTTACTAAGGAAGATACTCGCAAGTTTCTTAAAATACCGAAGCATTTAGAAAGTTGAGAGTGTACATCATATATTTTTTATATTTATAAGCTAAAATTATCTGGTGGTATGGAAGTGGGATCTACTTACCAAAGTATTAAAAATATGATTGCTTCCAGAGAACTTCTGGGCGGTGATAAAATAGTGAATGCTGCCTTGTGCGAGAAACTTCAGGTGGATATAAAAATAGTAAAGAAGGCCTTAAAACAATTACAGGGAGATGGTTTGGTAATAGCAGTACCTGAGGAAGGTCTGGTAATAAGGAATTTTTCCTATCATGATATCCTAGATGTTTTTGATTGTAGGATAGCCTTGGAGACTATGGCCGTAAAGCAGTTTGCATTAAAGGCTCCACAAGCAAAGATTGATGACCTACGGAATTTACTGGTACCCTTTGAGAAAGGACCATTAAGTGCCAGAGTTTTTCAAAAAATAGATTTTCACTTTCATGATATTATTATAGCAAATTGCGGTAATACATGTGTCTACGAACTTTTTGATAAAGGAAATCTTTGGTTATGTATGGAGATTATAGGATTCAAGAGACCACTCAAAGTCATTCTGCAAGAGCATTTAAATCTGGTTTCTGCCATACATAATAGAGATGCAACCAAGGCAGGATTATTAATGCAGAAACATCTAGAAAGTTCTAGAGAGGCATTTTTAGTTTAAAGTTTTTTTGATCGGATAGTTGGTTTTTTACTAGCTAAATATACCCCCAAGAGTACTAAACAAGCGGCAACAATTTTAATAGTTGTTAAGCTGTCTTGCCCAGTACTTATGGCATAAGCGATACCAACTAAGGGTTGTACATAAACAAAAGCACTTAGGGTAGAGGCCTTTAATTGTGACAATGCGAATATGTTAAAGAGGTACGTGCAAAAGGTTGTTCCTATAATTACGAATGCAATTCTCCAAATTGCTTCCCAAGGAAGTTCATTCCAGACTATTTCCGTGAATTCTTGGAAACCAAAAGGGAGGCAGATAAGAATACCCAACGTAAATAACCATTTCATAAACGTAAAAGGGTGGTACTTACTAATTAAGGTCTTGGCTACAATTAAATAGGAACCATAAAAGACGGAATTTAGTAGGATTAAGAAATTACCTAACGGAATATTAGGGGCGTCTTGTCGGATTTCTGAACCAAAAAGTATAAGTCCCAATGCACCAACAAGGCCAATACCAATTCCAATAACTTTTCGGCCAACTATTTTTTCCTTAATAACTATGGCAGATAAAATAAGCACGATTATAGGTGTAGTGGTAATCAGCACCGCACTGTTAATAGGTGTAGAAAGGGATAGGCCTTTAAAGAAAACTAGCATATTAAAGCCCATGCCCAACAAGGCGCAAAGTACCATTCGGAGATAATCCTTTTTAGCTATTTTTTCTTTAGGACCCCAAAAAGAAATTAACCAAAATAGTATAGCCGCACCTAAAACCCGTAAAATGATAAAACCTAAAGGTTGTATATAGGTAGGCATAACCTCTTTTGCAACCGTATGGTTTACTCCATAAATAGTAGTGGCGCCAATGGCTGCAAAAATTGCAAGTGTCCTTTTATTCACGAATGAATAGCTTCTTTGGCGAGCGCAGTCGTTTTTTTGCTATTGCCTATAAAAATCGATGTGTTTAATAAAATTACCGGGCGCTTTAAAAAAGTATAGTGGTCTAGGATTAAGTTTTTATAATCTTCCTCTTCTAAGGTTTGTTCATGAAGTCCGCGTTGTCTGAAAAGCATTGCCCTTTTACTAAAGAGTGATGCATAACTATCAGCACGCTCGCGCATTTCCTCTAATTGTTCAGGGGTTATAGGCTCGGTTTTAATATCCTGTAAAGTAAAATTTTCTAGAGGCTGTAATTCTTTCAAAATGCGTTGGCAGGTAGAACAAGTGCCTAGATGGTATATTTTTTTCATTTCAATCTTTAAGCTATCGAGAATACAAAGAAACTTAAATATCATTAATTGTACTATTTTTAGCGTTCATTTAAATTCGCTCCCATTGAAAAACGAACTAGGAATTACATTACAGAACAGGAAAAATCTATTGGCAATTTTAGAAAACACACCTAAAGAGGACTTGCTGCGCATACCAAAGGAATTCCGCAATAACATATGGTGGAATATTGCACATGTGGTGGTTACCCAGCAAATATTGGTCTACAAGTTTAGTGGAGTGCCTATGTTGGTTTCAGAAGAATTGGTAGCCAAATTCATGAAAGGTACCGTTCCTGATGGAGCTGCTTCGGATGATGAAATAGCACAGATAACCGGAGTGTTGGTGTCGACTATAGAACGCACACAGGAAGATTATGAAGCCGGACGTTTTAAAGATTTTAAACCCTACACCACGAGTGCCAAGGTAACCTTGAACAATGTGCAAGATGCCATAAGTTTCAATAACTTTCATGAGGGCATACACCTTGGGTCTATTTTTGCCCTTAAAAAAATGCTGTAGGCTTATTCTGGTTTTGGGGCATATGCCAAATATTTTTGAAGTTCCGAGTAGGGGAAAGTGAGTATTATAGGGCCATCTGCATAAGAGGCTATTTCGTACTGCTCGTAAAATAATTGTATACCATCTTTGGTGTACCCTATGTTTTGCGGCAAATAAAATAACCCAGTCTCGAACATAAACCCAGTACTGTTGATATTGGCTTCAGTTGGTATGCCTTCTTGTATTCGGAACTTAGATTCAGCATATTTCTCAAAATCAGAATTATTTTTAAAAAGGTCCTCTGTGTTTAGCTCTTTAGTTTTTTGTTTGTCAAAATTTAGATAGTGTGTGGTATTATAGCCATGGGCTCCTCCAGTAAACAAATAGGAATCTATTTTAATTGTCACTATGTTCTTGTCCTCGTAGGATACTACTGCATTTACAGAAGCTTCCCAAGGCGTAGCTTCTTCCGCAAATTGAGATTTTAGGTCTGTATACCCTTTTGTAAAAGAACGTATAGCGCTTTCAATATCGCTAGCATTAAGTTCATCATTAAAGTTGAGCAGGTAAATTAGTTCTTCTTTTATTGCATTATTAATGACCTTGTCAATTTGAGCACCACCCAAGGCCTTTGGTACTGTGATTTTTATCTCTGGGCAACTTTCACAGGTATTGCCAGTATAGCTGATAGGTTCAAACGTAAGAGCGTTATCTTTTTTACAACCAAAGGTCAGCAGAATTAAAAAGAAACAAACAAAGCGAATTTTCATAGGGTATATTGTATCAGACAAAAATACAGCTTCATTGTATTCTTCGAAAGATAACAATACATTTGAAGGAAGAATAATAAAGGTGAGCGATCAAAAATTAAGATTTAATAGCAAAACGATACATGGAGGTCAGCAACCAGATAAGGCGTATGGTGCCGTTATGCCTCCAATCTATCAAACTTCTACCTATGCACAAACAACACCAGGGGGGCATCAAGGTTATGCGTATTCCCGCAGCGCCAACCCTACACGAACGGCATTAGAGAATTCCCTGGCGAGTATAGAAAACGGTAATTACGGACTCGCATTTGCAAGTGGTCTTGCGGCTATCGATGCCATAATAAAATTATTGGCCCCAGGAGATGAGGTTATTTCAACCAACGATGTATACGGTGGTAGCTATCGACTATTCAAACAGATTTTTGAAAAATTTGGTATTACCTTTCATTTTATTGGGATGCAAGATGTGGATAAGATAGCTAAGTATGTGAATTCCAATACCAAGTTGATTTGGGTAGAAACACCGACCAACCCAATGATGAATATTATAGATATCAAAGCAGTTTCCAAATTGGCAAAGAAGTATCAAATTCTAATGGCGGTTGATAATACGTTTGCAACTCCTTATTTGCAGACACCACTTGATTTGGGCGCGGATATAGTAATGCATTCTGCTACAAAATATCTAGGAGGGCATTCAGATGTTGTAGTAGGAGCTTTAGTAGTTAAGGATAAAAATCTTGCAGATAAGCTTTATTTTATACAAAATGCTAGTGGTGCGGTTTGTGGTCCAATGGATAGCTTTTTGATACTGCGGGGCATAAAGACATTACATGTTCGTATGCAACGGCATTGCGAGAATGGAAAGGCTATTGCTGAATATTTGGCAAAGCATCCTAAAATAGAAAAGGTCTATTGGCCAGGATTCGAAGACCACCCGAATCATCAAATTGCAAAAAGTCAAATGAAAGATTTTGGAGGTATGATCTCTTTTGTTCCGA
Source organism: uncultured Maribacter sp. (assembly GCA_965367705.1). GTDB lineage: Bacteria > Bacteroidota > Bacteroidia > Flavobacteriales > Flavobacteriaceae > Maribacter. The sequence goes on from CBDUKC010000186.1 coordinate 4,435, forward strand.
AAGGAAGTAGTTATGAAGCTGCAATTAAAATGGTGGAGAAGCTCAAGATTTTTACTTTGGCAGAATCTCTAGGTGGCGTGGAGAGCTTAGCAGGACACCCCGCAAGCATGACACATGCCAGCATCCCACAGGACGAGCGGGAAAAAAGCGGTGTGGTAGAGGCTTTAATCCGCCTAAGTATAGGTATTGAAGATGAGGCAGATCTTATTGGCGATTTGGAACAGGCTATAGGCTAATTCAAATCAAGGAATTGCTTTGAGCAGTATATAAATGGCTCATGTTTTTCAAAAATGCTAAGCTAAGGTCAATAAAATCGAATTTATTTATCAATTTGTAAAATAATCAATTGATAAATTGTAATAATACCATAATTTTGCCGATATATTTAGAATTCATTAACATCAACAGACATCAAATAGTTCTATGGAAGCAAAAATAAAACAATTCATGGATGAGGTAAGGACCCGTAACGGTCACGAGCCAGAATTCATACAAGCAGTGCAGGAAGTTGCAGAAACGGTAATTCCTTACATCGCAAAACAAGAAATATACAACGGAAAGAATATACTGCTTAGAATGGTAGAACCAGAAAGGCTTATTTCTTTCAGGGTTGCCTGGGTAGACGATGATGGCGAAATTCATGTAAATCGAGGATATCGTATTCAAATGAATTCTGCCATAGGTCCTTATAAAGGGGGTCTCCGTTTTCACCCAACTGTAAATGCAAGTATCTTAAAGTTTTTAGCTTTTGAACAAGTGTTCAAAAATAGTTTAACTACGCTCCCAATGGGCGGTGGTAAAGGAGGTTCTGACTTTGATCCTAAAGGAAAATCGGACGATGAGGTAATGCGTTTTTGCCATGCCTTTATGTTGGAGCTTAACCGACATATTGGTCCAAATACGGACGTTCCTGCAGGAGATATAGGTGTTGGTGCAAGAGAAATCGGTTTCCTTTTTGGAATGTACAAGAAAATTAGGAACGAGTTTACCGGTGTACTTACTGGTAAGGGACGTTCATGGGGCGGCTCGTTAATTAGACCAGAAGCTACTGGTTATGGTACCGTTTATTTTGCGCAAAGTATGATGCAGACAAAAGGAATGGATTTTAAAGGGATGGAAGTTACCATATCAGGATCAGGAAACGTTGCACAATTTGCAGCGGAAAAAGCTTTGCATCTTGGAGCCAAAGTTTTAACTTTATCTGATTCCCAGGGGTATATTCATGATAAGGATGGGATTGATGAGGAAAAGTTAGCCTATGTAATGGATCTTAAGAATAATAAACGCGGTCGTATTTCAGAATATGCAGATAAGTACAGTTCAGCAACTTTCCACAAAGGAGGAACACCTTGGGACGTGAAATGTGATATTGCCTTGCCATGTGCAACTCAAAATGAATTGGATGGAGAACATGCAAAAGTGTTGGTAAAGAATGGCTGTATCTGTGTTGCAGAGGGTGCCAATATGCCTTCAACACCAGAGGCTATCCATGAATTCCATGTAGCAAAAATTCTTTTTGCTCCAGGAAAGGCCTCTAATGCTGGTGGTGTAGCTACATCTGGTTTGGAGATGTCCCAAAATTCACTACGTATAAGTTGGACACGTGAAGAAGTAGATGAACGATTACGTAAGATTATGTCTGATATTCATGATTCCTGCATAGAATATGGAAAAGATGAAGACGGATATTGTAATTATGTAAAAGGTGCAAATATAGCTGGCTTCGTTAAAGTTGCTGATGCAATGTTGGCACAAGGCGTTATTTAACTGCTTAAGAATTATAGTTTAGAAATCTGCAAGAGATGTACTTCTCTTGCAGATTTTTTTATTGATGCTTATGTATAATCTGCTCGCAGTTTTATTTCATCTTATATTTGAGCAATAGAAATTTTATTTATGCAAGTTACCACAAAGGCTATTGTGCTTACCTCATTAAAATATGGGGATAC
>CBDUKC010000187.1:0-6377 GCA_965367705.1 uncultured Maribacter sp.
TCTGGGATCTTGCTTACGTTCTTGGAGAGCATGTCCTTCCATACGAACCTTCTCCATCCGTGTGTGAGCATCAGGGCGTCGAGCAGGAACTTGCGTTGTTTGGAATCGTCCTGGAAGAAATAATCGGGGTTGGCCACGTTACCGCCCAGATCGGAATCGAGTAGGAGCCAACTCTTGATATTGTTTCCGGTCCCGTTCTTGGTCCCGTTTTTGGATACGACCGCCATGGAGAAATCGCCTTTGAGCGGGTTACCGTTCTCATCGGTCAGAGCCAGGTCCAGGTCCACTTTGTTGCGCAGGCCATATGCCTTTTTGGGCGATGAAATGTTAAGGGCTGCGTCGTTCTCGGGGTTGTCTATGAAGACCAACCGCTCGCTTATGGGTTCCCCGTCACCGGAGAACAGGGTGAACTGTGCTACCCCGTCCTGTAGCTCTCGGGTATATATCTTGGTGGCATAGGAGGCATTGTCGTCCGAGTTGCCTATTCTCTTGAATATGAGGTCTCCTCGTAAATGGCCTACCAGCAGGGTGCCTTCAAGTCCGTTATCGGTAGTGCTCGCTACCTGCACCAGGACATGATCCTCCCTGTTCTTTAGGCTGAGCACATAGCCGGAGGCCTGTGCTTCCGGCAGGGGGAACTTCAGTTCGTTGCCGTTAAAGACTACGCTGGCATGGTACTGTTCCCCGGGCAAAGGCACGAAACCTACGCTTCCGAGCCCGAACTCGAAGCTCTCGAAGGGCTCCACGATTTCATCCTTCGAATTTTTGATGTGCCCCTTCAGGGCTATCCCGTTCCCCTTGGCGTCGAGTACTTCTATGCCCATGGTGCCGGGCAGATTTTTTACCAGGTGGCCCCCTTCGGGAAAGAACTTAATGTTGGGCCTTCCGGCCGCGAGCTTATTGTTGTTTCTGTCAAAGCCCCTAAGTGATTTTGCGAGCGGGACCTGATCGGCGGTAAGCCCTTGGCGAACCTCCTGGACGAAAATGGGGATACTCTTCTCGAAGATGACAGGGTCCTCTTCGTTGAGCATGTACTTGGTATAGGAGCGTAAGGTATATTCTCCCTGTTCTATGTTCTGGGCTATTTGTATATCCCCCGAGGCCCCGATGGCATCCACGAAGAGCTTGCGTTTGACCACCACGCTGTCCCTGTCGTTGACCAGCTCCACATAGACTACCTTGCTCCTGTCGGATCGGTCGTGTGAGATACCGTCCACCAGGTAGGTCTTGAACCAAATAGTCTCGCCGTTGGTGTAGAAGTCCTTGTCCGTATGCAGGTAGGTCTTTTCTGGTGCCAGGTTACGGCCGTAATCGGTAAGCATGGCCTTTACCTTTTGCAAGAGCATGTATTCTTGGGCGATGCTGGAGAAGGAAAGTATGGTAAAAACGATTATCAATCCGAACACAATAGAGATACAAGCTTTTTTCATAGTAATGCTTTTAATTATTGATATGAATGTAATTAAAAAAGCCTTTAGCTTTCATAAGTTTAACAAATGTTTAATTAAAATAATAGACAATGAAGTTTCTTTTAGTAGGCAAGCTGATAACTTCGAGAAAAGGAAATTTATGATTTTTGTGAACTCCACAATGTGATTCTTTGCATTACTGACCATTCGTATTCCAATGAATCAAAATATGTAAACCTGCACCTTTTGCAGGAAGACATACTCACATACGATAGTAATAATAGCTATTGCTAACGAAGTATCGTAGGGTACTATTTCTTTTCAGAATATGCAACAATCTTATTCAGGGATGCTTTGAGCAGAATTCCCTATTTTTGTGACACTAAATGTGTGATGGACTACTATGAGCCAAAAAGTATTACTCTCCTCAAAAGAAATCAATATTATCCTTCATCGTTTGGCTTGTCAATTACTTGAGAATCATTTAGATTTTAAAAATACCGTACTCATAGGATTACAGCCCCGTGGTATCTTCGTTGCACAACGTCTTTGCAGAATTTTACAGGAGGAGTATGGAGTAAAACATATAGATGTAGGTGTTTTGGATATCACATTTTATCGCGATGATTTTAGAAGAGGAGATAAGCCTTTAGAAGCGACTAAGACTAAAATTAATTTTTTGATCGAAGATAAAAATGTGGTGTTAATAGATGATGTGCTATACACAGGACGTAGTATCAACGCTGCCTTGACCGCATTACAATCTTTTGGTAGGCCCTCGGAGGTGGAATTGTTAGTACTTATTGATCGCAGATTCAGTAGGCATTTGCCTATTCAACCGAACTACAGGGGTAGACAAGTAGATGCCATTGACGGTGAAAAAGTAAAGGTAATGTGGGAAGAAAATGAAGGTGAGGATATTATTTATTTGATTAATAGATAGAAAATGAGCGAACTGAGTGTAAATCACTTATTGGGAATTAAATACCTAACAGAATCTGATATTCAACTCATTTTTGAAACGGCAGATCATTTTAAGGAAGTTATAAATAGGTCTATCAAAAAAGTACCTTCGTTACGAGATATTACCATAGCTAATATATTTTTTGAAAACAGTACACGTACCAAGTTATCGTTTGAATTGGCCGAAAAACGCCTTTCTGCCGATGTGATTAATTTTTCTGCCAGTCAGTCTTCAGTAACAAAGGGTGAAACTCTTATAGATACCGTTACTAACATTCTATCAATGAAGGTAGATATGGTGGTTATGCGACATCCTAATCCAGGTGCAGGAATTTTTCTTTCCAAGCATGTAAAAGCATCTATTATAAATGCCGGCGATGGCGCACACGAGCATCCTACCCAAGCACTTTTGGATTCATATTCCATACGGGAGCGACTTGGTGATGTAGCTGGTAAGAATGTGGTAATCGTTGGAGACATCCTGCATTCTCGTGTTGCACTTTCGAACATTTTTGCTTTAAAACTTCAAGGAGCTAATGTTAAGGTTTGTGGGCCTAAAACATTACTTCCTAAGCACATAGAATCCTTAGGGGTTACCGTGGAGACCAACTTACGAAAAGCATTGGAATGGTGCGATGTAGCCAATATGCTTCGTATACAGAACGAAAGGTTGGATATCAGCTACTTCCCCACAACAAGAGAATACACACAACAATTTGGAGTCAATAGGAAACTATTGGATAGTTTGGATAAGGAGATCGTAATCATGCACCCTGGTCCTATAAACAGAGGCGTAGAGATTACCAGTGATGTTGCTGATTCTAAGCAATCTATCATTCTAAATCAGGTAGAAAACGGTGTTGCCATACGCATGGCAGTGATTTATCTTTTGGCTTCGAAAATTAAACAATAGCACTATGATTTTTGATAAGGACGGAAATATAGCAATCGTATACCAAGAGAAAATCTCGATACCTACTTTTTTGGATAATCTTAATAAAGCGTACGACAAGGTGAAAGATGATCATTTGATTCTAAATCTATTTTCCTTTGAAAAACTTACCGCTGGAGATGTGTTGGAGTTTTTGGACCTATCCAACAAACATAAAGAAAATGGAAAGTCCTTTGTGATCGTAACTAACAAGGTTTCTTATGACGAAGTGCCCGAAGAGATTATGGTAACCCCAACGGTACAAGAGGCGAAGGATATTATAGAAATGGAAGAAATAGAACGAGATTTAGGCCTGTGAAGTTGACCATTCTTGGTTGCTATGCGGCCACACCACGTACTTTAACGAATCCCACCTCCCAAGTATTGGAAATTAAAAACCATATGTTTTTAATAGATTGCGGGGAAGGTACTCAGGTACAATTGCGTAAACATAAGATCAAGTTTTCCAGAATCAATCACATTTTTATATCGCATTTGCACGGGGATCATTTTTTTGGTCTTCCAGGTCTAATTTCAACCTTTAGGTTGTTAGGTAGAGACAAAGAATTGCACGTTTATGGACCAAAAGGTATAAAAGAAGCGATTACCCTATTATTGAAATTAGGAGATTCCTGGACGAATTATCCGCTTTGTTTTCACGAGCTAAAGTCTAAGGAAAGTGAGACTGTTTATGAAAACGAGAAGGTAAGTGTGAAAACCATACCATTGGATCATCGCGTCTACACCAATGGCTATTTGTTTCGTGAGAAGCTTGGAGAGCGTAAGCTTGATATAAATGCAGTTACGGAGTATGGTATAGACAAAGCATATTTTCAAAACATAAAAAATGGTAAGGATGTCGTTTTGGATTCAGGGGAACGTATTGCCAATAGCTTACTCTCGTTTGACCCACCTAAACCAAAGTCCTATGCGTTTTGTAGCGATACCGCTTTTAAACCAGCTATTGTTCCCCTAATCTCGGGTGTGGATACTTTATACCACGAAGCTACATTTTTGGAATCTGAAGCGCAATTGGCCGTAAAAACTAAACATGCCACCGCAAAGGAGGCCGCACAAATTGCAAAAGAGGCCAAGGTTGGAACCTTGGTGTTAGGACACTATTCTACCAGATACAAGTCCATTTCCCTTTTTAAGGAAGAAGCGCAGCAGATTTTCGAAAACGTAGAACTTGCCGATGATGGGAGGTCCTTCGAATTTTAATGCAACCTTTTTCTACGCAATCATCTTATGGTTAAAGGTATTGCTATGAAGACCGTAAGATTCTTGGTGTTATTATGTGTAGTCATATTTTTTTCTGCAACAATGCTGACGATGTATTGCTTGATCTGGCTAAGCTTTCTGGAGCAAGGGGTAGGGTTGATGTAATTCCGAATGGGCGTACAGCAGCAGATTTTAGGTGTTTTGATATGAAATTGAAGAAAATATTTTAACCCTATATTATAGTTTATATCCAGCGGATGCGCCTGTAGCGACTCAAACAAGTTATACCAGGGTAGACTAATTTAAAACAGTCTAAACGTCTTATAAATCTTTTAGTTCTCAGTATTTTTACTGATATTTAAATTGATATTTTTATTTAAGACGGATGCAGAAGGATTTAGGAAATTACAGGAAATCTTACGAAAAAAGTGAATTAATAGAGGGAAATGTGTCGGATAATCCCATGCAATTATTCCAAACATGGTTTTACGAAACCGAACAATCCGATAGTGTGGATGAACCCAATGCCATGACGGTTTCTACTATGGGTCTTGACGGATACCCAAAAAGTAGGGTGGTGCTCTTAAAAAAGTACACCTATGAGGGATTTATATTTTATACGAACTACAACAGTGAAAAAGGGAAGGCCATTGCCAAAAATTCTCAGGTCTGTATTTCATTTTTTTGGCCGGGACTGGAACGTCAGATAATCATTAAGGGCAACGCAGAAAAAATAGCGGAGAATCTATCGGATGGCTATTTTGAATCTAGACCGGACGGAAGTAAGCTAGGTGCCATAGTCTCCGACCAAAGTTCTGTCATAGCCTCTAGAGAAGTCTTAGAGGAAAAATTGAAGCTGTTGGAACGCGAGTATAGGGAAAAGGAAATTCAAAGACCTGAAAACTGGGGTGGTTACATCGTAAAACCTATTTCTATAGAGTTCTGGCAAGGGAGACCTAATCGTTTGCACGATAGAATACGGTATAGTCTTCAGAAAAATTTTGATTGGAAAATAGAACGATTAGCCCCCTAAAAATAGAGATAGCTATGAAAAATCTGTTATTAATGCGCCATGGAAAATCCTCTTGGGAGCTAAATGTTAGCGATGAGGATAGGGCTTTATTACAGCGGGGAATTTCTGATGCAAAATTAGTAGGAACCGCTATGTCGGAAATAGGGTTGGAGATAGATTTTGCATTTTCCAGTCCTGCAAATAGGGCGCTACATACGGCTATGATTTGTTTGCGACAACTTAGGTACCCTTTGGAAACATTTAAAGTGATTCCAGAGCTATACGATTTCTCAGGAAATCACGTACTGAATTTTGTTCAGAGCCTCCCTAACGATTTAAATACCGTTTTAATTTTTGGACATAACCATGCTTTTACCCATATTGCAAATTCATTGGGGAGCCAACATATAGACAACGTACCTACAAGCGGATTTGTTCATCTTCAGTTTAAGGATGCATCTTGGGTATCCATCTCCAAAGGAACAACAATACAAACCATTTTTCCAAAGCAGTTAAAGGGATGATAAAGAATAAAAATCAATATATAAATAGAGAGATAAGTTGGCTTAAATTCAATGAGCGTGTATTGCAGGAAAGTGCCGATACGAATGTTCCGCTGATCGAGCGCCTGCGCTTTGCAGGTATTTTCTCCAATAACCTCGACGAATTTTTTAAGGTACGCTATGCAACAGTGAAACGTATTGTGGAAGCCGGTAAGAAAGGTAAGAGTGTTCTAGGTGGAGAAATCGCCAAGGATTTACTTGACGAGATTACTAAAATCGTCATAAAGCAGCAAGCTAAGAGTATCGATATTATTCTAAAAATTGAAAAGCAGTTAGAG
>CBDUKC010000188.1:0-6314 GCA_965367705.1 uncultured Maribacter sp.
TAAGAGTTCCTCCATTTGTCATTATAGACCCCGTTGGCTGCGAACTTCCTCTATGTCGCATTCTAGGAGCATCTCCTGCTTCTTGTAAATTCATTCCAAAGTCAAGGACGTTTACCACTATTTGTGCGTGTCCTTGAGGTTGTACGGCACCACCCATTAATCCAAAGCTCATATAGGGTTTCCCATCTTTAGTCACAAATGCGGGAATGATGGTGTGAAATGGTCGTTTCCCTGGCTCCAGTGAATTTGCATGGGCCTTGTCCTGAACATTGAACATTTGTCCACGATTTTGGAGTACGAACCCTAAACCGTCCGGTACCATACCTGAAGCAAATTCCGAATATATACTTTGTATTAACGATACCATATTACCGTCCTTATCTGCAACTGTTAAATAGGTTGTATTACCGCTCTCAATTTCAAAATCACCAGCGGGATAGGTATCTGCCGATGCATCCATATCAATCATTTCACGTTGTTTTGAAGCATAGGTCTTTGATAGTAGTTTTTCTATTGGAATGGTATTAAAATCTGGGTCAGCATAGAATTTAGCACGATCTTCATAGGCCAGTTTCTTAGCTTCTGTAAGCACATGAAGATAATCTGTGCTCCCAAAACCCATGGAAGCAATATCATAACCTTCTAAAATGTTTAACATTTGTAATGCGGCCGTACCCTGTCCATTAGGCGGAAGTTCCCAGACATCATATCCTCTGTAGTTGACTGAAACTGGTTCAATCCAATTAGAGGTATGAGCCTTAAAATCTTCATATGACAAAAACCCGCCATGCTTTTTCATATAATCCGAAATGGTTCTGGCAATTTTACCTTTATAAAATACATCCCTACCCTCCTTGGATAGTAGTTCGTAGGTATTTGCCAGGTTCGGATTTTTGAACACTTCTCCTTTTTTTGGTGTCCGACCATTTACCATATATGTTTCCTCAAAACCGGGCTGGTCTTTTAATACTTCATAATTAGATTCCATTTCATACGCAATGACCTCAGAGACTGGGAAACCATTTTTACCATAATTAATAGCAGGTTGCAGCAATTCTTCCATCGGCAGTTTCCCAAATTTTTCATGCATGGTAAACCAGCCATCTACGCAGCCGGGTACCGTAACCGGTAAGGGGCCATAAAATGGAACGTACTTCATTTCCTTATCCATAAAATAATCTATAGCAAGTGATTTGGGTGCGCGACCACTACCATTAAAACCATATAGCTTCTGTTCTTTTGCATTCCAAACGATAGCAAAAATATCTCCGCCAATACCACAGCTAGCCGGTTCTACAAGTCCAAGCATAGCGTTGGCTGCAATAGCGGCATCCATTGCACTGCCTCCTTTTTTTAGTATATCCAAGGCTACTTGTGTCGCTAAGGGCTGACTAGTTGCAGCCATACCTTGTTGTGCAATAATTTCAGAACGTGTTGTAAATGTTTCCCCAGTGAGTCTGTCTTGGGATATCATTGAAGTACTCAAGACAAGAAATAGCGATGTGTATATTAAATTTTTCATCTTACTTATAGTTTTATTTTCTTTATAACTCAAATTGAATTAGTCAATTAATAATCTGATAGTTAGTATTCTTTTACTCAACTCATTTATTGTAACGCTATTTTGTTTGACGTATAACGAGCAAAGTCAGTTTTCAAAACGTAGTAATAGGTTTAAAAAAATTATAACCTGATATTAATTACACGCTAAAAATCAACCAGAAACCTTACTTTTTAGGACATTCAATTGTTCAAATAACTCGGTGTAGCGGTCCTTTACATCATTTCCAAGAACTTTATCCGCATCATTTATGATATAGGATAAATAAGAGATTTGTGCCTCCAAAACCTGAAGAGGATAAGCTCCCTCGTCATTTTTAAGTTGTTTTAGGACGTTTTCCAATGCTTCCTTTGAAGACTTGTTCTCGGTGTCCTTAATTTTGGTTTCCAGATTGGACTGGAATTTCCTAGCGTCGGACAATAGATCGATTACTTTGTTTTGAAAAGCCAACTGTTCCGTAATGTTGTCCCTAGATATACCTTCTTGCTCCAAACGCGGATCTAAAAGCACTTCAAAAAGTTGTTCAAACGTTTCATTACCAACCGTTAACCTAACGGTATAGCTACCAGGAGGTACCATTGGGCCATTTTTAAAACTTCGCTCCTTTTTCTCGCTCCAAGCTCCTTTTTGGCGTAAGTCCCAATGAAAACGGTTTAAACTCTTTTTGGTTTCCAGTTTTTGGTCTGCGTAGATAAAGGTCATGCTCAATCCCATATCTTCTACTTCTTCTGTGGTCGATTTTAACTGTGTAGAATCGCTAACAACGGTTACGACAACCTTTTTATCTTTGTCCAAAATGGCTAACCTAACCATGGTATCAGACTCTTTGGGCAGGTAATAATCAATTGCTACGCTGGTACTGGGATAGTTTGGAAAATCTCCCGAAGCACTCGAAGTCCTGTACCTGATGGTATTACTGGGTTTAAAAAGCACAGGCTCGTCTTTTAATGCTACCATTTTCGGGTCCCTTAAGGAAGTGATATTGTCCAATATCCAGAAACCACGGCCCATGGTGCTTAAAACTAAATCGCCCCTATTAATGATAATGTCGGTAATAGGTGTAACTGGTAAGTTTTGCTGAAATGTTTTCCAAGTTTTTCCGTCATCAAAGGAAACAAACATACCAAACTCCGTTCCCGCGTATAATAGGCCAGCTTTTTCTGGATCTTCTCTTAGCACTTTACTGGTATAATCCGAAGGAATTCCGTTTGAAGGAGTGCTCAATAATTCCCAGTTCTTTCCATAGTCCTGCGTCATATAAAAATAAGGAGTATTATCCCCAAGCAAATGCCTATCGACCGCTATATAAGCTTTCGCTGGATTAAACTGTGATGGCTCTATGGACTCTACCCTACCGCCTTTAGGTAATTTTTTGGGCGTAATGTTTTCCCACGTTTTTCCACCATCCTTGGTCACGGAAACAACTCCATCATTGGAACCCGTCCAAATCAAGTCCTTCGTAAGTTTGGATTCTCGTATAGAATAAAGGGTGCTATAATACTCCTCGCCGGTAATGTCCCTTGTAATAGGGCTACCAGAAATAACTTGTTTGTCCGCTTTAAAAGCGGTTAGGTCCGGGGAAATCGTTTCCCAAATAACACCGTCGTTTCGTGTTTTATGCAAATATTGTGACCCCATATACACCACATCTGGGTCGTGCGGCGATACATGAACGGGTGCCACTCGTTGAAACCTATATTTTAAATCCTTAGGGTTATGGCCGTAAATATTAGAAGCTCCAATGGAATATTCCCTATCCACTCCGGTGATCTTATTGAATACGCTAAAACGGCCCTTACAATTATTATAGACGATATTGTGATTGCCCGGTTTTGGTATCACAGGTCCGGTTTCACAACCGCCCGCGTCCATCATTATCTGAGTGCCTTGCGGAGAAGTGCCACTGGGTGAAGAACTAGGAATCGCTATGGTCGTATTGTCCTGTTGCGCTCCGTAGACCCAGTATGGATACTGGTCATCTACTGCTACTTGGTATATCTCTGCCGTTGATTGATTAAATTGGGTAGACCATGTCTTTCCACCATTATGGGATACATTGGCGCCACCATCATTGCATTGAATCAATAAATCAGGATTGGTTGGATTAAGCCAGATATTATGATTATCGCCATGTGGTACGGTCATTTTTTTCCATGTTTTTCCGCCATCGATAGACTTTAGTAATGGATTTGCATTGGAATAAACAATATCTGGATTTGTGGGGTCTAATTCTATATTGGTATAGTAAAAAGGTCTGTTGACTAAGCCTTCATTACTTGAGGTTTGGGTAAAGGTTTTTCCCTGATCAATTGATTTATACACGCCACCTTCCTTTCCGAGAGCTTCTATAACCGCATAAAGAATACTGGAATCCGTTGGCGAAACGGCCAAATCTATTTTACCGATTAGTCCCTTTGGCAAACCGTTTTCTAACTTTTCCCAATCCTTACCTCCGTTAACCGACTTATAGATTCCGCCCTCCTTATTCTCCCCTCCCGAAATGATGGTCCAAGGGGTTCGTTGTGCTTTCCAGGCGGCGGCATAGACTACATTTGGGTTTCCTGGTAATAATTCTAAATCCGAAAATCCGGTTTTATCAGATATAAATAATACTTTTTCCCATGTTACGCCACCATCCGTCGTTTTATAAATACCACGTTCTTGATTTGACGTAAAGGCATTTCCTATTGCTGCTACCCAAACAATATTGCTGTTGTTGGGGTCTATTTCAACTGCACCTATCTGCCCCACGTTGGCCAAGCCTATATGTTCCCAACTTTTTGCACCATCTATAGATTTATAAATCCCTTTACCACTAATGATATTGCTACGCAATCCGTCTGAACCCGTACCTACATAGACAATATTGGCATCATTGGCCGCTATTTCTATAGCACCGATGGAAGGTGTATCAAAATACCCGTCAGACACATTGTTCCAAGTAGTTCCATAGTCATCGGATTTCCAAACTCCGGCACCTGATGCGCCAAGATAAAACGTGCCGGGAAGCATAGCTGTTCCGGTAACAGTCGTAACCCTACCACCCCGTTGCGGACCAATGGTACGGTATTCAAAAGCCGAAAAGTCTTGGCCTAATAAAGAAATAGACAGGAAAAATGAAAAGATTACTGGCGAAGAAGATAATTTGAATTTCATTGTAATTTTAGAGCTTTGGTTGATTTGCTCTAAAATTAGGAAAACTACAGTTTATAGCATAACCACACCATCCTTTTTACCACGAAATAGGAAAATAATCTTTTAGGAATTTTCCACACCAGTGTTTACCGGTATTAATTCCGTCGAATAAAGGGTCCATAACCCGTGCGGCCCCATCCACGATGTCCAACGGTGGTTGAAAATCATGAACCTCTTGCTTCTTTTTTGCCAATTCTGCGGGATCTTCATCCGTAACCCAACCCGTATCTACGGCATTCATGTAAATTCCGAACTTAGCCAGTTCTCCAGCTGAAGTATGAGTTAACATGTTCAAGGCCGCTTTTGCCATATTCGTATGTGGATGCCGTGCCTCTTTGAAAAACCGGTGGAATTTCCCTTCCATAGCAGACACATTTATAATATGTTTCTGACCCGTATTTTCTTTCTTCATCAATTCCGAAAGTCGGTTACAGAGCACAAAAGGGGCAACGGAATTTACCAGTTGCACCTCTACCATCTCAGTAGTTTCTATAGCACCCAGTTTTAAACGCCAACTATTGGTTTTTCTCAAATCGACCTGCTGCAAATCAGCATCCAGTTCCCCTTCAGGGAATACTTCTTGGGGCACTAAACTTGCATCAAAACTGTAGGGGATTTGGGATAGTCTTGCCGAAGCGCTAAGACCTATACCGGGTTCCGGTCCATGCCAAGAAACAGGCATATTTTTTTGTGATGAAACAACAGCCGTAGCCCCTTTTAGCTCTTGAAGACAACTGCTATGATTTCCTAAAACAATTTTGGCGAATTCAGGTAGCTTTTCAAAGGGTATTTCCTCGTTTGCCATCATGTGTGCATAGAATCCTGAAGGCCTGCGCACAGTCTGGGCTGCGTTGTTTATAAGGATATCCAATTTATCGTAATTCTGCTCCACGTAATTACAGAAAATCTCTACACTAGGAATGTGTCTTAAATCTAAGCCATGTATATGCAAACGATGCCCCCATTCCATAAAATCGGCCTCTTTTGAAAAACGTAAAGCAGAATCTACTGGGAAGCGTGTGGTAGCGATAACCGTTGCCCCACCCCGTAATAGCATTAGTGTAATGTGATAGCCTATTTTTAATCGAGAGCCCGTAATAACAGCTACCTGACCTTTTACATTGGCCGTTTGAAATCGTTTCAAATAATTAAGATCTCCACATTCGGTACACATGGTATCATAAAAGTGATGTAAGGTGTCAAACTTTACTTTACACACATAACAATCCCGTTCCGACTCTAGTTTTAAGGTTTCTTTTTCCTCTAGTTGGGCAGCACTTAACAATTTTGGAGCTTCAAAAATGGGATTCTCTCGAGCATATCTAATTCCCGTTTGATTTCGCGCACTTTTATCTTTTGCTGCTTGCTTTCGTTTTGCAGCCTTTTTAGCATCCTTGGTACGTCTAGAAAATTCTTCTCGACTGGGTCTGGATAATTGTCCTGCTGCCTTAATGAGGGCTATTCGCAAATCCTTGGGAATCTCGAATATTTTATCGGTATCAGCTACTAAATGCTCCAAAAGGGCAATAGAGCGATGGACCTCATCAATCGCTATCTC
>CBDUKC010000189.1:0-6301 GCA_965367705.1 uncultured Maribacter sp.
AGTTTATGGTAAGATTTGGGACGAAAAGGGTGGAGACTTCTCCGCCCTTTTCTATGTCTATTACATACAAAAAACCACCTAGAAAGAAATCCTAAGTGGTTGTAAATGTTTGATTTAACAAGTATTTTCCTATACTGTATTACTTGTTGTCAGCATATAGTTTAGCTACTTCTTGCCAGTTAATAACATTGAAAAATGCATTTATATAATCTGGTCTTCTATTTTGATAATTTAGATAATAGGCATGTTCCCATACATCTAGACCCAAAATAGGGAAGCCTCCACATGCTACACCGGGCATCAACGGGTTGTCCTGATTTGGCGTAGAACAGATTTCTACTTTACCTCCTTTATGAACACAAAGCCAAGCCCATCCAGAACCAAACCTAGTTCCTGCTGCAGTACTGAATTTATTTTTAAATTCTTCAAAAGAACCAAAAGCACTGTTTATGGCGTCTGCTAATTCTCCAGAAGGTGTTCCTCCACCATTTGGAGACAATATGTTCCAGAACAATGCGTGGTTATAAAACCCCCCGCCATTATTTCTTACGGCACCATTAGCCATATCCAAAGAGTTTAGGATATCTTCTATTGACTTACCTTCTAAACCAGTTCCCTCTATTGCACCATTTAGTTTAGTAGTATATCCATTGTGATGTTTCGTATAATGTATTTCCATTGTCCTTGCATCTATGTGCGGCTCTAACGCATCATAGGCATAAGGCAATTTTGGTAATTCAAAAGCCATAATTTTTTGTTTTGTTGTTAATACTATTTTCATGTCAAATTTACAGTTTTTAACATTTACATTCCCCTAATAATTTGTTAAGAACTGTTTGATATTGCTTATTTTGCAACTAAAAGCAAGTGGAGGAAAGTCGCTTTAAAATATATAACGCTTCAGCAGGTTCTGGAAAAACCTATGCGCTCTCTAAAGCGTATTTAAAAATTGTTCTGTCTTCGCCTCGTAGTTTCAAACGTATTTTAGCTATAACGTTTACCAATAAAGCGGTAAACGAAATGAAGAAGCGTATTCTAGACAGCCTTTTTGTTTTTAGTAAAACAACTTCAATTGATGAAGCTTCCCCTTTGTTCAAAGATGTTATGGAAGAGTTGGAAATGACTACTGAATCGCTTAGCGCATTAAGCAAAAATAGTCTCAAGGAATTACTTCATAATTATGCTTTTTTTGATATTTCTACCATTGATAAATTTACGCACAGGCTCATTCGAACTTTTGCCAAGGACCTTAAAATTCCACAAAATTTTGAAGTAGTCCTTGATACGGACTTACTTCTAGACGAGGCCGTTTCCCGGGTTATTGCGAAAGCGGGAGAGGATATGGAACTCACCAAGGTTTTAATGGATTTTGCTTTGGAAAAAATAGATGACGATAGAAGCTGGGACATCGCATTTGATCTAACCAAGATTGGAAAACTCTTATTTAACGAGAATAATGTACCGCACATCAAACATTTAGATGGTAAATCTATTCAGGATTTTTCTGATTTAAAACAAAATATCTCCAGTAGTATCGTCACGTATAAAAAAGAAATAATTGCGAACGCAAATTTAGCGTTAAAGCTTATAGAAGATAATGCTTTAACCTTTAGTGATTTTACTGCAAGCTACTTCCCTAAGTTTATGACCAAAATCGCGGAAGGTAATTTGAAACAAGATTTTGAAAGTGCATGGAAGCAAAATTTTGAAAGCAAGCCACTTTATAATAAATCATGTAAGGAGCCTACGAAGTCTATTTTGGATGGTCTTCATAACGAGTTCACTAAGCTTTTCAGGGATTCAGAACAAAAATTGATGTATTTCAACTTTCTACAGAACGCCTATAGAAATCTTGTCCCACTCACCTTACTCAATGCAATACAAAAAGAAATAAAAAGCATCCAGAAGGAAAAAGACCAATTATCGATTTCTGAGTTCAACACCATTATATCTAACGAAATAAAAAATCAGCCTGCTCCCTTTATATACGAACGTTTAGGGGAAAAATATAAACATTACTTTATTGATGAATTTCAAGATACATCACAAATGCAATGGAGCAACCTGATTCCCTTAATAGGCAATGCTCTGGAAAGCGAGGACGAACAAGGTAAAACAGGGTCATTATTTCTGGTAGGGGATGCCAAACAGGCTATTTATAGATGGCGGGGAGGTGAAGCGGAACAATTCTTGGAGTTGGCTAGCCTGCAGTCTAATCCCTTTTCCGTTCAAGGAGAAACAAGATCGCTTCCTAGAAACTATCGCAGTCATGATGAAATCATTCATTTTAACAATTCCTTTTTTCAAAATATAAGTTCGTTTCTAGAAAACCCAAAGTACAGATTGTTCTTTGAGAAAGGAAACCGGCAAGAAAGCAACGAAAAGGAAGGAGGGTATGTACATCTTTCATTTTTAGAAGATGCCAATGATGAGGTTTATGGATTAAAAACGCTGCAACATATAGAGGAATCTATATCTCAAGGTTTTGACTATCAAGATATTTGTATTCTAGTTCGGAAAAAGAAACACGGGGTTGCTTTGGCAAACCGTCTTATGACAGCGCATATTCCTGTAGTATCCTCAGAGTCTTTACTTCTTTCCAGTAGCACTAAAGTTATGTTTTTGATTTCTCTGGCCAGACATGCCATGCAGCCAAACGAAGCAGAACTAAATTACGAGGTATTACAGTTTCTAGCCAGTGACAAAAAAGATAAGCATTCCTTTATACTAGCTCACCTGCAAAACCTAGAAACATTCTTGCGCACTTCCTATGATTTTAATAGTACGCTTTTTAGGGAAACCGCCATCTACGATGGTTTCGAACACGCAATTAAAGTATTTGACCTTGTTCCAAACTCAGATGCTCACCTCACGGCTTTCATGGATACTGTTTTTGAAGTGCAGCAAAAACACGGTGCAGACATCCAATCATTTTTAACGTATTGGGACAAAAAAGGAAACAAGTTAAGTATTAGCACGCCAGAGACGACGAATGCCGTGCAAATAATGACCATTCATAAATCTAAAGGCTTAGAATTCCCAATTGTCATTTTTCCATATGCCAATTCCTATATTTTTGAAGAAATAGACCCAAAACTATGGACTACTGTGGCACCGTCCCTGTTTTCTGGGTTTCAAGAACTTCTTCTTTCTAAAAAGAAAGAAATAAAAGAATATGGTGAACAAGAGTCCATGCTTTTTGATGAAGAACAACAAAAACTACACCTTGATGCTTTTAATCTTTTATATGTAGCACTCACAAGGGCAGAGGCTTCCCTTTATATCATCAGTGAAAAAGATTTAAATAAGGACGGCTCACCTAAACCAGATTATTACTCCGGTCTATTTATTCACTTTTTACAATCAAAAGGTCTTTGGAAAATAGATACTGAAGAATACAGCTTTGGTATTCTTCCAAAATCAACAAATAATAAGACTGCTAACAATTTTCATTTAGAAATTCCTTACCTATATACCCACAAGAACAGGCCAAGTTTTAAAATATTGACAAAGGCTGGAATGCTTTGGGACACCAATCAAGAAGAGGCAATCAAAAAAGGTAATACGATACATTATATATTAGGCCATATTCATAATCATAAGGATGTGGACAAGGCCATAGAACTTGCTTTAACGAAAGGCCTTATCACCACAAGCGAACGAACTAGTATAAAAGATAAGGTTATGCAGGTTGTTACCCATCCAAAACTTTTACCTTTGTTCAAGGAAGAAAGTACCATTTACAATGAAAAGGAAATCCTTTTATCCAATGGTCAAAAGTTAATCCCAGACAGGGTAGTATTTACAAACAATAAAGCTTCCGTAGTTGATTATAAGACCGGTAGTAAAAACCCAAAATATAAAGAACAAATAATATCATATGCCATCGCACTAGAAAGTATGGGTTATGAAGTAGACAAAAGAATCATTGTGTATATTGACACAGACATAACTACAGAATTTATTTAATACCATTATGTACGGAAAAATCAAAAATCATTTACAAGCAGAATTAGCGCAAATCAAAGAAGATGGACTATTTAAGGAGGAGCGAATTATAGTTTCACCCCAAGATGCTGTCATAAAAATCTCAACCGGGGAAGAAGTCATTAACTTTTGCGCCAACAATTATCTAGGACTATCCTCCCACCCAGATGTTATACAAGCTGCAAAAGACACCTTAGATTCGCATGGATTCGGAATGTCTTCCGTTAGATTCATTTGCGGCACCCAAGACATACATAAAACTCTGGAAGGTAAAATCGCAGATTTTTATGAAACTGAGGATACTATATTATATGCGGCGGCATTCGATGCCAACGGAGGGGTATTTGAACCCTTGCTTAGTGCAGAAGATGCTATCATATCTGATTCACTAAACCACGCATCTATTATAGACGGTGTTCGTTTATGTAAGGCAAAACGTTATAGATACGCCAATAGCGATATGGCAGATCTTGAAAAACAATTACAACAAGCCAACGAGGACGGGGCTAGATTCAAAATAATTGTTACAGATGGGGTATTCTCCATGGACGGATTAGTAGCTCCCTTAGACAAAATATGCGATCTGGCTGACAAATACGATGCCCTAGTCATGATTGATGAATGCCATGCAACCGGCTTCATAGGTACCAAAGGGATTGGTACTTTGGAAGAGAAAAATGTAATGGGACGTATTGACATTATAACAGGAACCTTAGGAAAAGCTCTAGGAGGTGCTATGGGCGGATACACCACGGGTAAAAAAGAGATTATAGAACTACTACGCCAACGATCAAGACCCTATTTGTTTTCCAACTCATTAGCTCCGGCCATTGTAGGGGCCTCAATTAAGGTATTCGAGATGCTAGCAAACGACACCACACTAAGAGATACCCTTCAAGAAAACACTGCCTACTTTAAAAAAGGTATAAAGGCGGCTGGATTTGATATTATAGACGGTGAATCTGCCATTGTACCGGTAATGCTTTATGATGCTAAGCTATCACAGACTATGGCTAATATGCTTTTAGAAAGAGGTATCTATGTTATTGGTTTCTTTTACCCTGTAGTACCTAAAGGTAAGGCCAGAATAAGAGTACAGCTATCTGCCGCGCATACAAAACAACACTTAGATAGCGCCATCAAAGCCTTTACAGAAGTAGGAAAGGAATTAAAAATCGTTTAAATGACAGGTTTATTCTATCAAATGCGTTAAAAAAAATAGCATATTGATTTTGTTAATAATATTTAACAAGTTACATTTGCAGCTAATAAACACTTAAACTTAAAAATTTGAACATGAAACATCTTAGCAAATTATTAGTTGTTGCCCTACTAGTTGTAGGTTTCAACAACATGCAAGCGCAAGACGAGAATAATCCTTGGCAAGTACAGTTCGGTATGAACGCAATTGACGTATATCCAACTAGCGATGTAGGTGGGTTTGGCAATGAATTCTTTAATGCAAATGACCACTGGAATATTCTTCCTTCTATCTCTTATGTTGGTTTATCTAAATATGTAGGTAGTGGTTTCTCTGTTGGAGCAAGAGGATCGTTAAACAGAATCAGCAAATTAGGTGATGTATCTGTTGATGATTTGTCTCATTATGCTTTAGATGGTACAATTCGATATAATTTTATTAAAAATACAGTAGTTGACCCATTCGTTGAAATCGGTGGTGGTTATACTTGGATAGATGAAATTGGCGCTGGAACCGTAAATGGTGGTGTTGGTGTTAATTTCTGGTTTACAGAAAACCTTGGTTTTACATTGCAGACTTCTTACAAGAATGCTTTCGAAGATTACGGTGTTACTCATTTCCAACACTTAGCAGGTCTATCTATCAAATTTGGTGGAACGGATACTGACGGTGATGGCATATACGACAAAGATGATGCTTGTCCAGAAGTTGCTGGTTTAGAAGAATTCAATGGTTGCCCAGATTCTGACGGTGATGGCATAGAAGATAGCAAAGATAGCTGTCCTAACGAAGCTGGTTCAAAAGAAATGAATGGTTGCCCAGATGCTGACGGTGATGGTGTTGCTGATAAAGATGATGCTTGTCCTAACGAAGCTGGTCTTGCCGCTTTAGCTGGTTGTCCAGATGCTGATGGTGATGGTATTGCTGATAAAGATGATGCTTGTCCTAACGAAGCTGGTCCTGCTGAGAACAAAGGATGCCCATGGCCAGATACTGATGGTGACGGTGTATTAGATAAAGATGACCTTTGTCCTGATACAGTTGGAACTGTAGCTAACCAAGGATGTCCAGAACTTACTGAAGCAGTTCAGAAAGCATTGAACAACTACGCTA
>CBDUKC010000190.1:0-6283 GCA_965367705.1 uncultured Maribacter sp.
CAAGCGATGGCAAATTATTCGCTGATTTTTATTGTTTTTTAAATGTGCTCATGAATGCTATGCATTTGTGTTGAAAAAGCAATCGAGCGATTGGCTAGCGGCAATTTGACATACGCGAGAAAATAGATGCGACCAAAGGAGTATTTATTTTTCGGCGAGTAGATGCGGTTGCCTTGAGAAGAATATTGTTGATACTTCACGTGAATTCCTTTTACATAATATCTGACGATATGATCCGCAAAAAAGCGGAAGTCATATCTGATATTATATAAAATAGCCTGAAAACGGCTATCCGGGAATACACCAGTATAAATGTTCCATAATTTATATTATGTAAAATAGAATAAGTCAAGACCCCTTGTATTACCTGTTATTGGTTTCTGGTTAGTTCTGTATACCTACCCTCCTAATTTCAGATCCTACATACGTCAATGGTTAAATTCTTTTTAAAAGTAGCTGCAAGTTTTCATCAATCTTTATCTTCGCAAAAAAAATATCATGAAATACGCTGTCTTTTTATTGCTTTTCGTTGTAGTAGCCTCTTGTAGCCCAGAATCTTCCAACTTTCCCGATCCCGTTGATCCTATAGATCCTGTGGACTATACGGCTATCAACGAACAGCAGATAACGGATTACCTTACGGCCAACGACCTGGTATCTCAAAAATTGGAGTCAGGCCTACACTATATCATTGAAAATCAAGGAGATGGCGCCCAACCAACGGCTGCTTCTAGTGTAACGGTAGTTTATCGCGGATATTTTCTAGACGGGACTGTTTTTGACCAAAGTACTGAGGCAGGTATTACCATTGGCCTAGATCGGGTCATCGAGGGTTGGAAACAAGGTATCCCCCTATTTAATGAAGGCGGTAACGGTGTGCTCTTGATTCCTGCCCACCTAGCTTATGGTAGTTTTGATATCAATGGGATTCCTGCGGGTTCCGTATTGGTGTTTGACATCAACCTACTTTCTGTAAACGTCAACTAAACTCTTGGCTTAACCCTTTTTAAAACGCATCCAGTGGAATTCTGGCCGTTTGTACCGTAGTTTCCTTTTGGGAAGCATCCGTCCAGGCCAAATACAGCATATTACCGACTTTTTCTACTTGTGGAAAACCAGATTGCCGTGAGCCGTCCATATCCACCAACGTGACCTTCTCAGATAGGTTTCCCGCTGTGCTTACTTTGGCCACTTGTAAGCTTGCGCGTTTTCCCTTGGATTCCATCCAGCTGACTACGGCCGTGTCTTCATCTGCCCATACCACATCTACCCGGCCAATGGCAGTTCCTTCTGCGATAACAATGGGTGATTGAAATGCTTCCCCTCCATTATCGGAAAATGCGACCTGCACCCTAGCGTTATTTTGAGCCCCGGTAAACCAGGCTGTGACCAGTTTATTTCCTAGCGCTGCCACCTTGGGTCCGTTTACCGGACATCCTTTTATTTGCCAGCCATCTGCATGCACCGTTTTAGGTGCCGTCCACGTACCGTTCACCTGCCGTACAATACTAATATCCCGAATTTCGTCATCAGAACGGTCTCTGTACAGCACTACGGGACCGTTGGTGGTTATCGCCGCCGTTGTTTGACAACAGTCACAGGTACTCACATCCAATTCTTGTTCTAGCCGTATGGTGCCGTCCGCTGCTACTTCCGCTGCCCTAAGTGTCATGGCGCCCCGCTCCCCTGCCTCGTTTTCTT
Organism: uncultured Maribacter sp.; assembly: GCA_965367705.1. GTDB lineage: Bacteria > Bacteroidota > Bacteroidia > Flavobacteriales > Flavobacteriaceae > Maribacter. The sequence goes on from CBDUKC010000190.1 coordinate 1,702, forward strand.
GGGTATTCCTACCATCTAACCAGGTGACGAAAAATGCATCTTTGTAGGGTGACACACTCACAAAGCCATGTTCTGTTGGCGTACCATCGGTATGCAAGGCTAAATTGGTTTCCCATACGGTAGCTTCCGCCGTTTTTATATTCATTTTTACGTCATAGGAATAGGTCCCTGCCGTAGACTTCTTTAATACATGGGACCAGTAATTTCCATTGTTTTCAGCAACCATGGGATAATCTGCCCAGTTTATGAACCAATCTGTTCCCTGTACTATGACCTCAGGGTCTTGCCACGTATCGTTTACCAATTCGGAAACATATAAGGTGGCCAAGCTATCCCCTTTCGTTTCTACCCAGGAGAGCAGGGTAAGGTCTTTATTGGAGACCAAATGCGGTACCGAGCTGGATGTTCCGGCCGGAGATGCCATAGCCTGCACCCTGCTAACCTTAACTTTCGGTGGTGTGGTCTTAGTATTTTGTTTACAGCTAGTTACGAATATAGTTAAAAGTAGTATGGTGGTGTAGTATCGGTATCGCATTACTTTATGTTCTTAAGTTGTTCTAGTAGTTCTGGGGTGGTCCATTCCATGGCACCATCAAAGCGAAGTACCTCTTCTCCTGCTTCGTTATAGACAAAACTTACCGGGAGGGCATCAATGTTGAGCTCAGAATAGGTACCATTATATTTGATGAAGTTAAAATCGAAGCCCCGCTTCTGTTTAAAGTTCTCTATTTTTTTGGTGGACTCGTCCGATGCCAATACGAATACATAGTTCTCGGTCGCTAAAATCTCTTGTAATTCTAATAAATCGGGCATTTCCTCGATACAAGGACGGCACCAGGTGGCCCAGTAATTTACCAGTACCCTTTTTCCTTTGTAATTTGCCAGTTCAATGGGAGTACCGGCCAAGTCTTCGTAGGTGGAGGTGGCTAGCTTCTCCACGGGTTCGGGCTTACTTTCTGGTGGGGTCGCCTTTTCTTTTTGTGCTTCCTTACAGCTGAAAAGTGTGATGAAAAGTACGGTGAGTAGTGTTGTTTTTGTTGGCATAGCTTATCTGATGTGGCTTCCTGCGTTCATATCTATCGTTGTACCTGTGGCATGGTCCATTCCGCCGCTGCATAACAGGGCAATGAGTGGCGACAGGTCTTCGGGTTTGGTGAGTTCGTTCAAGGCGATTTCATTCAGTACTTTTTCTTCCCCATAGGTTTTGATGAATTTCTCTGCCATTTGGGTTCTGGTAAAGCCTGGGGCAACCACAAAGGCTTTTATATCCTGTTTACCAAAGGACCGCGCTACACTGCGCGCCAAGGAGGTGATTCCTCCTTTGGATGCGGCATAGGCCAGGTATTCCTGTGTTTCTCCCCTAAAAACTGCCCTACTTCCAATATAAACAAAGCGGCCTCCACCGGCTGCTATAAAATGGTCTAGTCCCAACTTGGTGAGTAGGCCTACCGAATCTAGGTTCACGGCCATGGTTTGCTTCCAGATGCTGAGCCAAGCTTTGGTATCTAAGGCAATCGGTTGCTGTAAAAACACCCCTGCATTGAGAATGATTACATCTAGTTTTCCAAAATAGGCAACCACGGTTTCAAAGAGCCGCAGTACTTCCTGCTCGTCGGATAGATCGGCCTGGAATGCCTTAGAGCCGTTTTTATGTTTCGCAACCAAGGCTTCTGCATTACTTTTATTGCTATTGTAGTGCACGGCCAGCTTCCCTCCCATCTCCATGAGATAATCTGCCACTGCCCTGCCAATACCATCGGAAGCACCGGTTAGAAGTATTGTTTTTCCCTGTACATCAATTTTAGTCATGTCTAAATTCCTAGTGTTGCTGAATCGTTTTGCGTTTTCTTCGATGGAATAACAGTCCCACAAAGTCCACCTATTTTGCCTAAAAATACAAAATTGTCCTATGGCAAAAGTGTCTTCACCTAGATGATATACCAAAGGAGCTGTAATGCCATCAAGGTCATCCTTTTTAGCACAGGGAAATTCGCATAAAAAAACCGCCTGGAATCAGGCGGTTTTACATACTATTATTTGGAGCTGTGCTTATTTAATAGCGACCAGTTCCAATTCAAAGGTCAGGTCCTCCCCTGCCAATGGATGATTTGCATCAACCACAATATCGTTTTCGTTCACTTCCGCAATACGTAATTGTCTTTCGGAGCCATCTTCGTTGGAGGCTACCAGCGCCATATCTACCTCAGGGGTCATTTCTTCAGGTAAATGTTCTTTAGGGACGGTCTGGAAAAGCTCTTCCTGCTTCTCGCCGTAGGCCTCTTTCTTATCAATGACAATCGTCTTTTTTTCCGTCGGCGCCATATCTAGGAGGCCTTTTTCAAAACCGGGAATCAAACTGCCTTCTCCTAATTTTATTTCTAAGGGCTCTCGTTGTAAGGAGCTGTCAAATACTTGTCCGTCACTTAGTTTACCTGTATAATGTACCAATACTACATCTCCTTCTTTTACTTTACTCATACTGTTTTGTTCTAAATGTTACTTTATTGAGCTGCGAAGGTATTGATCTCTACAGAGAAAAACGAACCAGAGCAGAAAACCTTCCTATTTTTATGGTGTTTTTAACGTTAGGGGTCGCCTCAGGGCTGTATTGAAGGAATAGCAGTGTAGCAGCCTTCCTATTTAACAATATAGAAACGAATGGTTGTGAACCAAGACCAATTCATCTATGTTCCTAGTAGGAAAGTATGTAATGCAGAGTCCGAGAAGCGTGTTTCAATAGCAAGATTATTAACATAAACAATCACTATATATAAATTATTATACTATGCTATATGTAATATAGTTATGAATATTAAATTTTGTTAGTATTCTGAAAATTCAAGGAGCGGAAATTATTCCTCCTTGTTATGCTCAAGGGCCATTAGTTTACCTCGGTACCGAATGAGATTTCGTTGGTTTCCCGTGACGGAAACATCCGTAGCCTTGCTTGGAAACACGATCATACTCACTTCATGTCGTCCCGTTTCACTAGCAATTACAAAATCGATCTCATACCGCTGTTTGGCTTTGTTATACGTTTGGGCATAGGTCTTTGGCACCCCTTTAAACTCAATACCCTTATTGGACATGGGGCCTCCACCTAGTTGACGTTCGCCATAAAAAGGGAGGGTGCCCGATACACTATCACCATACACTTTTATATAATTGGAAATATCAGTGATCTGGATCGAAGCCGAATTACTCCCCGGTGGTAAAAGTCCGCCATTGGCAACCGCGTTAAAAGCGCTAGATGCTGTGGGATGCGCTGTATCGGCCCTAAATTCAAAGGATTTTTGATCCATAAAACTGGTGAATTGTTCAAGGGCTTCGCTATCCAATGGAACTTTGGAGCTGCTACCGCATCCTAAAAGCATTCCACCAACAAGTAAAACGAACACTCCTTTTCTTAGTTGCCTTGTATTCCTTTGCTGTGCCATATCAATTATATTTTTTAATTCTCTAATTCGTTCTCAAAAGTAGCCGGTGTCAGTATTGTTTTTTGGAATTTTCCAGAATGGATATCCTTATATAGTTTCCGCAACAAACGCTCCTTCTTCTTTTCGGTAATGTGCATGGTGTCTATATGAAGGCGTTCCCTTTTAAAAAGTGCACGCTTTTTATTTGCCGTAATATCCAATTCGGGCTCGAATCGCAGTACTAAAATTACGTCATCCTCACTTGTAACCGAATCAATGGTATTCTTTTCATGAACCTGGGCACTAGCGGCTACGGAAAATACGAGAATACAAAGTAAACAACATAGACGCTCTTTCATTTTGTGCTACATATAGGCTGCTGCAAAATACTATAATTTTTTATATAACAGTAGCTCCTGTTTAGCGGTTTCTATTAAAAAGAGCAGTGGTCAGTTTTGTCTCTTAGGGTATGATTCATAGGGAATTAGCGCGAATTTCTACACGCTAGAACTACATCCGATTCCTTTGTTTGAAAGCGAGCTAGGCTGGTTTTTTGTTCCGATGCAACCGCGTTTAGTGCTTCTAGCGTAATAGGTCTAAGGCATTGAGCCTTCCGTTAAAAAGGGCTATTTTTTTTTCATCTTGACCGTTGTGAAGGCCTGCGTTGCTGCTGCTTTTATTCCTAAATGGGCGATACTGGTTTATCAAACCAATGTAGCTAAGGTCATAGTCCCACTATTTTAAGTAGTATGGTAAATAGCGGGATATCAATCACTAAGAGGAATCCTAAAAAATTATTCCTAAAATTCCAGTTAAAATATGTGCTCGATTTCGGTAGAATTTCATACCTTAAACTAAACAAAAAAACATATGAATATCAATTTTGAATATGATGATGTAAAGGCCAGTAACCGTTTGGAGATTATGGCCGCCGAAAAACTGGATAAATTATTGGATAAATTCGATTTTGTTGTCCGGGCAGACGTATTTTTTAAAACCGAAAACACTTCTTCTCCAAATACGGGGATGATTTGTAATATTCGCTTAAGTGCTCCCGGTCCGAGACTTTTTGCAGAATCCAGTACAGCAAGCTTTGAGGCTTCCATAGCATCGACCATTAGCGATTTGGACCGCCAATTGCAGCGTCGCAAAGCTAAAATGAAAAC
>CBDUKC010000191.1:0-6239 GCA_965367705.1 uncultured Maribacter sp.
AGGCTTATGCTTTGCTGATTGAAATCTAAGTAGTACTTTTTTTATCATGGAACAATTTTAACTCATTTAAAGGAAAAACACTAATTTCAAGATGTATGTATTTAGATGTAAATTACGATGTATAACCATGAAATTAATTAAAAAACAAGGTAACTTAGATTATTGAAAAAAGTATAAAAAGGCATACAATTCGGATACCTATTGAGTTGATGAGTTGACAAATAGTTGGAGTATAAGACGTTACCTTCCTTGGTTCGAGTCCAAGAGGGGGAGCATCAAAAACCTTATCAGCAATGATAGGTTTTTTTTTGTTTTTAGCCGTCACCTATGAAACATTGGGTCTAAATGCTTTAGACTGAAAAGCTGAATCGATTTTATATCGGGGAGTCTTCCGATGTAGCTCAGCGCCTTTGATTTCACCTGAATTCCGAGGCACCGAAGTTTACTACAATACCCAAGGCTTCCAGACTGCTCAACTGCCCGAGTTACTTACCAGAACTGCTAGAATTTAAAAAATCACCATCTAGATTATAAGAAAAATTACGTCCTAATATAATCAGACCAATTAAGGGTACAGCTATGACAGCAAGGGTTATCCAAGTTGATTTGCTTTTGCTATGCAAAAAGACCTCATTGGTCCCATAATCGCTTATGGCAACTTTAACGAGTTCCCCTTTTTCTTTTTTGAGACCATAAAATTGATTTTCTTCCAACACAATCTGCTTGAACTTGAAGGTTTGATCTGTGCTGGTTTTCATTTTAACGCGTTTTTTTGATTGCTCTGCCTGTTGTAGACTAACAGGAGTCATATGATACGCCACACAGCTCTGTAAAAGCGTTAGTGTCAAGAAGAAAAATGCAATGGCTCTAAACGAAGTTTTCAATAGGTTCATGGTACTGTGATTTTTGATACGTGCACATATTCACAGGGGTACTTTATAGGGAGTCTATGGCATGTAAAGGAGACATACCTTCATAAATATAAGTATTTTTCAACACATTGGGTATATAAAATTTTGATAATCAATACTTTAGTTATTTTCAAATATTTCGATTTTAAGAAATTGCGGTGGTTGTGGCTGCCTTCGCGGAGCAGTAAAAAGGGAAAGCCTCATCAGAAATGATGAGGCTTTTTTGTGTTTAAGCGTTTTTAAGTGATGCTATTTCAAAATGGAATGGGACTACCGCCAGCTCCCCTATGAATAGACCTCCCTGAGGTTTTATTACTCCTGTTCTATTGGTGTAATGGTTCCCTCGTCTGTTGAATTCACCCAAAGCAAATAGAAGCGATGTACCAATGCTAAAACAACGGTACCCACGAACAATCCAATGATGCCGTGCACCAATACGCCACCAATAGCCCCTAAGAAGATAACTATGGTAGGTGTTTGTAATCCTTTTGACAGTAATATGGGTTTTAAGAAATTGTCTAACAGCGACACCACTAAAATGTATACGGTAAATATAATGGCGTGGGTTGAATTATCCGAAACGGAAAATGCCAATATAATGGCCGGAATTACGGCAAGGGTAACAGGTACTTGAATAATTGCGGCAAACAAGACCAACACAGTAAAAAGCCCTGCGGCCGGTATGGCTATTAATTTAAAACCAATGAAACTTAATATGGTTTGGATTATGGCTACGAGGAGAATACCTTTTACCACACTTCTGATTGTATTACGAGACATATTTACGATGTCTTCCCCATCTTCCCCAACCAGCTTATTCGCGAATTTTACCGCAGTAGTATGACCTCCATCAGCATTAAACATTAACACTATCGCTATAATTAAAGAGATTATAAAGGCGACTAAGGTTCCCATGATGCCTAAGAAACTACCAGTAATTCCTTTTCCTTGTTCTAAAACAAATTCCTTATGATCAATGGTATAGGCTTTTATGTCATCCGAAGCGCTTTTCCAATTGGAGTATATGGCTTCTCCCAACGGCCAATTCTTTACATTTTCTGTAGGAGGCGTAATCGTTAATGAATTGTCTTGTAATTGTTTTATCGTTGTCGTTGTACTCGCCAATACCGAACTAAATATGGAGTAGGACGGAACGGCTAACAAGGTTACCGAGACCAAAGTAAAAATTATGGAAACGAGTTTTTTTCGTTTCGCACCAGCTTTAGCCACTAATTTTTGATAGAACGGGAAGATGGCGACCGCGAGTATAATTGCCCAGGCTAAGACACCAATAAAGGGTCTAAGAATTAAGGAGGCCCATAGTATGAGTCCTATTACAACGGCAAGTCTAATAAACGAGGTGATGGTGATTTTGCTTTTCATTGGTATTGATTTTTAGTTTTGGTTCTGGTTTTCATTTTCATTGTTCCATCCGCCTCCTAGAGCCAAATATAATTTGACGATGGATTGTAGATGCAATTTATAACTTTCTGATGCATTTAACTGTGCGCTAAACAATGAGGTTTGCAAGTTAATAAACTCTAGGAAAGAAGTTACCCCTTCGTTATATCTTACCCAAGATAAGTTTAAGGCTTCTTGCGAAAGTGCTAGCTGTTCCTTTCGTATTTCGAATTCTTTATAATAGGTATCTATAGCGATTAAGGCGTCTTCTACTTCTTGAAATGCCAATAAATAGGCTTGTTCGTATTCAATCGCAAGTTGATTTAATTTCTCTTCCTCTATTTGAATAGATGCATCAATGCGTCCTGCGTTAAAAATAGGCCCTACAATATTGCCTGCTAAGCTACTGAAGAACAAACTGGGATCGGTAATTTGCGCCCCAACGTCTAAAGACAAAGTAAGATTGGGATATTGTAAGGCTTCCGTTGCCCCAATAAGGGCCAATTGCCCTTTCAGCTTTCGTTCTGTAATTAATATGGATGGTCTCCGTTGCAACAGATTAACGGGAACACCTGTTGGAAATTTGGAAGGAAAAACCTGATCTTGTAGTGCTAATCCCCTTGTAATTGATTTAGGTGTGGAACCCAACACGGTACTTAAGGCATTTTCTAACTGCCCTCTTGCACGCAATAATGCTTGCAAGGTTACCTCGGCGTCTTTTTGATTGATGGTGACTTGATTCAAGTCTACCTTAGAAATAAAACCGCCATTGTAACGCGCTTCAATAACATTTTTAAACTCCGTCAAGGATTCGATCATGCTTTCAGCAACAATAATCTTGTTGTCCGCATCTCTCAAGGTAAAATAGATGGTCGCTATCTGTGTAACCAAGGTTGCTTGTACTTGGTTACGTGCCATTTCTGTGGCCAGGTATCCTTGTAATGCCGCTTCGTTTTGATTTTTAATTCTACCCCAGACATCTAAGGTGTAGGAAACATTGGCAGCGGCAAGCACATTTTGCGTGGTTCCAGAGGTAAAGGTGTTTTTGGTGATGTCACCCGATACGCCATAATTTACACTGGGGTATAATTGTGTTCCTGCAATTTCCAATTGCAACTGCGATTGTTTGATGAGGCTAACCGTATTTTTTAAGCTAAGATTGTTAGTGAGTCCTTCCTCTATTAAAGCGACTAGGGTGGTATCGTTAAAAATTTTCCACCAAGCAGTGTTGGCAAAGCTTGTACTATCGGCGGTCGTACTATTCGTATACCGTGCAACTTCTTCAACTTGCGGCGCTAGGTAGTCTTTTTGTATGTGACAGGATGCGAGTCCTATACCCATAGTCGTGATCAAACCGTATGTTAGATATCGTTTATTCATTCAATAATTTCGGGTTGTTCAATGTATTTAAAACGCGGAAGGCGATGATTACATAAAAGATTGCTAGGCCTATCTGTACGAGGCGTTCCCAGATGGTATCACCTGCTTCATTTGTAGAGGTAGATATGACCCCCATGACCACAAAAAAGGTATTAAAGCTAATTTTAAAAATCGGTGCTGTTTTTTTTCCGGAATACAGATGGATTACAAAATAAAAAGCGACACTTAGTATTAAGAATATGTATAAGACATAACTGGGTGCAATCACCAGAATGTTATAGGCTAGGATACCGGCTAGGCCTCCCAGAATATTCGCAATGATAAGGGCCGTTCCTTTTTTGGATTGATAAATAAAAGGATCGAAACTCAATAGTATGGCAAATACCAAGGTGAGCACGGCTACTGTTGCATTATATAGATAGAAAACAAAAACGATGGGAAATGCCACGAGCAATCCATTAAACGCTAATTTGTTTAAATTAATATTTTTATAGGGGGTAGGTTTCTTCTTTTCTTGTTGTAATTCTTCCTTTGTTGTCACGGGGAAAATAAAAAATGCAACGCGGATTACCCCCAACGCAATGATCAGATTAAGAAGTAGGGCACTTAAAACAAAACTTCCCAATAAGTTGGCTTTTAAGCTTATAAAGGGGATCAATACCGCCAAGATTAAAAACAGGAGGCGTACGGGTTCAGGAATTTTGATAAGGCGAAACGACCAGTAAATAATCAAGGCTAAAAGCGGAAGCAGGACTAAGGGATAGTCAATTAAATAGTTGCCTACGAGTACCCCAAAATACCCCATAATGGAAAGCCCCAATACGATACCGATTTCTTTTTTTAAACCTAGTGGTTTTTGATTCGGCTCTAAGAACATTAAGGTAAAAATTGCAGTGATGTGAGGCACTAGATAGCCTAAAGTTGTGGAGAGTACTAGCGCCAAGGTTACCCCGAATACACAGCGCAGTATCGGTGTTTCTTGTTTTAAATCCCAGTAAAATCCCTTTACTTTATCTAACATACGATAGTTTGGACATGATATAGATGCGTGTGCCTGCCAGAAAGTTAAGCAACCAATTGTCTCCGGTGTAGACGACTATTTCCGCTTGGCTACCTTGCCGCAGTAGCTTCAGAATCTCCTTATCCTCTAGTTCAATAATCACCGGAAAACGCTGTGGGTCTCTAAGCCAACCTTGTGCGGTTGTAATTCGGGGCAGGTCTCCAGCAGTTGTCCTATCGGTACTTACACCATAGGAAATACTCTTTATTTTTCCTTCAAATAGTTCTCCAGGGGCAATATCAAAAATTACGTCCACTGGGTTACCGATTTGTATATTAGATATGTTGTTTTCCTTTAGGTTGGCTTGGATCCACATCGTATGGTTAGAGATCAAGGAAACCATGGACCTCCCTGCGCCGGCAAAATAGCCCACTTCTACATTAAAGCTTTCAATAACCCCATCAGAAGGGGCGATAATCGCAGTATGTGCCAAGTCCCATTGTGCTTTTTCTAATTGCTGTATAACTGCTTTTGTGTCCGGGTTATTAGCGTCCGTAGGTCCCAAGGCGGCCAGTTCTTTTTCTATCCCGGCTTCAGAAGCCGCTACTTCTTCAATAGCGTTTAAATAGGAAGCCTCAGAGCGCTCTTTATCGCGTTCGGAAAGTGCGCCTTCGTTTTGTCTGATTACCCTTTGGGTCCGTTCCCAGTTTTTGGTGGTCCTATCCAAATTAACTTTTGCTTTGCTTAATCGTGCTGTAGCCGCTTTTATGGAGGATACACCCGCACTAATGGATTGGGATACTTTTTCTAGATTGGTTTCGGCAATGGCGACCGCGATTTCGTAGGGTTTTCTATCGATCATAAATAGCGTATCCCCTTTTTTTACCTCAGAATGCAAGGCTACGTTTACCTTGGTCACATAGCCGTTCACCATGGGGGCTACGGATAGCACCAGGCCTTTAATCCTAGCTTGGTCCGTGTTGGGCGTAATCCTATCGGATGCGATATACCAGATAAAGATTAAAAAGGTGATCAGCAGGGTTATCAAACTGAGCTTCTTTACAGAATCGTGTTTCTTGTTTTTTGATGCAGCCATTAGGTAGCGTTTATTTTTTTGTAAAGGTTTTGAATTAAAGAATACATCATGGCCGTAGACCACCCAATGAGCATAATACCATTGATGGCTTCTAATCCAGACAGCAGGCGCCATTCCGAGCTTAATGAAATATCACCATAGCCCAAGGTGGTAAAGGTGACCAATGAAAAATATGTCGCTTCGGAAAAGCTGGCAAACTGACTGCCGGTTTCTGGAATGATATAATAGCAGAATGCCCAAACTAGGGCATGCGCCATATGAATGACGGTAAAAAGGATAACTGAAAATAGCAAGACCTTTAGGATCTTAGCATTGGTCATATTGGTTTGATGCTTGGTAGCGGCAGTGATGTTGCGAAGCCAAAATACATTACCCAAACCTTGTATCATTAGATTAAATGCAATGATAATGATTCCTATACCGATTATTTTTATGATCATAATTTATATGC
>CBDUKC010000192.1:0-6214 GCA_965367705.1 uncultured Maribacter sp.
GAAAGTTTTGTTGTTGATATTGTACGGTCTGAGCTAACCAAGAAAAGCATTATAGCACATCGTATAACATTTACGTATATCGATCCTGAAAAAGGGAATCAAATAGCCCAAAAATTGCTGGATTACATTAACGATAATTCATATTATGACAAAGTAAAAAGCACTTCTAGGGAAAACGCTCAACTACGAATAAATAAGAATACCGCACTTATTGCCCAAATAGACAATCTTATAGACAATTATACAAAAACATTGTTAAGATACGATTCGCAAAAGGCGCAGGGTAGCGTTTACATGGAGAATGAAAGTGCACTTAATATTTCTAGTTTACTTACGCTTAAGAACCGTTTTTTAAAGGAAATAGAAGAAAAGAAGTCAGAACTTACAGAGCAAACCGAGATATTGAGTGTAATTAATATGGGTAAGACTCAGGTATATAAAAAACCTCTTTTTAACAATACGTTTGTCTTGATTCCTACAGTGCTGTTAGTACTATTTTTTATTATTTCTTTTATTCTATTCTTAAATAGAAAGGCCAAAGAATTACAATTGTAGAAAATTTCAATGTCCAGTAAAACTATTCTTATAACAGGTGGTGCAGGTTTTATTGGAAGCAATTTCATTCCGTTTTTTCTGGATGAGCATCAAGAAATTTCTGTGGTGAATCTAGATAAGCTCACCTATGCTGGAAATTTAAATCATCTAATTGAAGTTGAAAATAACAAACGGTACAAATTCATAAAGGGTGATATTTGTGATGCCAGTTTGGTAAGGTCTATTTTCAGTGAAAACCGAATTACGGATGTTATACATTTTGCGGCGGAATCTCACGTAGACAATTCTATAGCGGGCCCTGAAGCATTTATACAGACTAATGTTAATGGAACTTTTACGTTACTTGAAGCTGCGCGTAAAAGTTGGTTAGATGAGGGTAATGGAGCAAAGACTGGCTTTGAAACATCTCGTTTTCACCATATCTCTACCGATGAGGTATATGGTAGTTTAGGGGAATCTGGTTTTTTTGATGAAAATACGCCATACGCTCCCAATAGTCCGTATAGCGCCTCAAAAGCTTCATCTGATTTTTTAGTAAGAAGTTATTATCATACGTATGGACTTAACGTGGTAACGAGTAACTGCTCCAATAATTACGGGCCTAAGCAACATGATGAAAAATTGATTCCTACTATTATTCGAAAGGCATTGGCCGGAGAGGAAATCCCTATTTATGGAGATGGAAAGAATGTTAGGGACTGGCTGTATGTACAGGACCATTGTTCAGGAATAAATGACGTTTTTACCAATGGACGTGCAGGAGAAACCTATGTTATCGGGGGTAATAATGAGCATAATAATATTTCCATCGCCCAAAAAATATGTAGTATTTTAAATGACATTCTCCCCAAAAAGAACGGAAGTTTCATAAATCAAATAGCTTTTGTAAAAGATCGTTTGGGCCATGACTTCAGGTATGCCATTGATGCCACCAAAATCAAGACGGAACTTGGTTGGAAACCCCAATCGGATTTTGATTCTGGATTACGAGATACGGTTATGTGGTATATCAACAAATATCAAAAAGTTTAGCGTATGAAGGGTATCATTTTAGCAGGAGGGTCAGGAACGCGCTTACACCCACTTACATTGGCGGTTAGTAAGCAGCTTATGCCTATTTATGACAAGCCCATGATATATTACCCGTTGGCAACGCTTTTATCGGCAGGCATTCAAGAAATATTGATTATAACTACTCCGCAGGACATTACTCTGTTTAAAAAATTATTGGGAGACGGAAGTCAATTGGGCTGTAGCTTTCAATATGCGGTACAGGAAAATCCAAACGGACTAGCCGAAGCCTTTATTATTGGAGAAGATTTTATTGGAAAGGAAAAGGTAGCCCTTATTTTAGGAGATAATATTTTTTATGGCTCCGGTCTTGCGAAATTGCTTCAAGCGAACAATGACCCTGATGGAGGAATCATTTATGGCTATCATGTTCAGGATCCAAAGCGCTATGGAGTGGTGGAGTTTGATGAGGATGGAAAAGCAATTTCCATCGAAGAAAAACCGGAAAACCCTAAATCTAACTATGCCGTCCCTGGAATTTATTTTTACGATAACCAAGTTGTAGAAATTGCCAAAAGTATTGAGCCCAGTCCAAGGGGAGAGCTGGAAATAACGGATATCAACAAAGTATATCTAAAGAATAAAAAATTAACCGTAAGTATTCTAGATCGTGGTACTGCCTGGTTGGATACAGGTACATTTAGCTCTCTAATGCAAGCCTCACAGTTTGTTGAGGTTATTGAAGAGCGCCAAGGGTTAAAGATAGGTTCAATTGAAGAAGTGGCCTATACCATGGGGTATATTTCACGGAAACAACTACATAAATTGGCCAACCCGCTAGTAAAAAGTGGTTATGGCAGCTATCTTTTAGAGTTATAATAGACGGAAAACTGGAGCATGAAAATAACGGAAACCAGCTTAAAAGGCTGTTTTATAATACAACCGAGACTGTTTGAAGATGAAAGGGGGTTCTTCTTTGAATCTTATCAGCAAAGGAAATTTGAGGAAGTTTTGGGTGAGCAAATTAACTTTGTTCAAGATAACATCTCCGTATCGAAAAAAGGCGTACTCAGAGGCCTTCACCTACAAACTGGAGTTTATGCCCAGGCCAAGCTGGTACAAGTTGTACATGGTGAAGTTACGGATGTTGTGGTGGATTTAAGAAAAGGTAGTCCAACTTTTGGACAGCATTTCAAGCTTAAATTATCTAGCAAAAATAGAACCGCCATTTTTATACCAAAAGGTATGGCTCATGGTTTCATAACTTTAAGTGAAGAAGCTACGTTTATGTATAAGTGTGACGCGTTTTATAATTCAGCTTCAGAACGAGGTGTAATCTATAACGATAGGGATTTGAAGATTGACTGGCAATTCCCTGTGGAGCCGCCTATTATTTCCGAGAAAGATAAACTACTCCCCACCCTTAAAGAATTTTTCAAATGAAATCCGTAATTGTTACCGGAGCCAGTGGGCAGTTGGGGCAGAGCATCAAAAAGATAGCTTCTGGCTATCCCCAGATAGATTTTACATTCTTTAATTCAACGGATTTAGATATTACAAATACAAAAGCTGTAGAAGAAAAGTTTTCAAATAGAGCGTTTGATTACTGTATTAATTGTGCTGCCTATACTAATGTAGAAAATTCGGAAAAAGAACCTGAGAAGGCATTTAAAGTCAATTCTGAAGGTGTTAAAAACCTAGCAACAGTTTGTAAAAAGCAGCAGATAGTCTTATTACATATTTCAACAGACTATGTTTTTGATGGAGAAAAGGGGGCTCCTTACTTAGTTACCGATGCAACGAATCCGATAAATGTGTATGGAGCATCTAAACGAGAAGGAGAACAACATGTTCAAAATCTAATGAGCGCTTATTTCATTATAAGAACTTCTTGGCTTTATTCGGAATTTGGAAAAAATTTTTATAAAACCATTTTACAAAAGGCAAGAGAAGGTGCGGACCTTAGTGTGACAGATAATCAGATTGGTTGTCCAACACACGCTGGAAATTTGGCTAAATATGTGTTGGATTTAATTGCGGGTGAAAGTAAGCATTATGGAATCCATCACTTTACCGATGAAAAAAGTTTAAGTTGGTATGGTTTTGCAGAAGAAATATTACGCGAAAACAATCTGTTGGGAAAGGTACGATTAGAGAAAGCGAAGAATTATCGTACTTTTGCTAGAAGGCCCGCATATAGCGTCTTAAAAAAATAACCGAATTAACTTTCCAATATGTCTACGGATACATTTTTTGCCCACGAAACAGCAGTTGTTGATCAGGGTTGTAACATAGGACCAGGTACTAAAATATGGCATTTTTCACATATTATGTCCGATTGTAAAATTGGAGAAAAATGCAATATTGGTCAAAATGTAGTAGTCTCCCCAGGAGTAGTATTAGGGAACAACGTAAAGGTCCAAAATAATGTTTCGATATACACTGGTGTTATCTGTGAGGATGATGTTTTTCTTGGTCCTTCCATGGTATTCACCAACGTTATAAACCCCAGAAGTGCCATTATTCGTCGTGATAGTTACCAAGAAACACTGGTTCGGCAAGGAGCATCAATAGGTGCCAATGCAACCATAGTTTGTGGTAATCCATTGGGGAAATATTGCTTGATCGGAGCAGGTGCCGTGGTAACTAAAGCGGTACAGGATTACGCCCTTATTGTAGGCAACCCTGGTAGACAAATTGGATGGGTAAGCGAATACGGGCATCGTTTGGAATTTAACGAGCAAAATAGTGCCACTTGCCCAGAAAGTAATCAAATATATAAATTGGACGGCCAAAAGGTTGTCCGTATAAAATAAAACCATCTACTATTTATGAAGATTGATTTTGCCAACCTAACCAAGGCCTATCAAGAACATAGTTCTGAATTTGAAAAAGCCGTTTTGGATGTTATGTCCTCTGCCAGTTACATTTTGGGAAAAGAAACGGATGAGCTTGAGGCATCTTTACAGGATTATGTGCAAACAGACTATGCTTTGGGGGTGTCTTCAGGAACGGATGCCCTATTATTGGCTATGATGGCATTGGGTATTCGTGGGGGCGATGAGATTATCACAACCCCTTTCACTTTTATAGCTACTGCCGAAACTATAGCTTGCTTGGGTGCAAAACCGGTTTTTGTTGATATTGATGAAGAAACGTTCAATATGGATGCATCCCTTATTGAAGGTGCAATAACTGAAAAGACAAAGGCTATTATGCCTGTTTCGCTATATGGGCAAATGGCTAATTTGGATGAAATCAATGAGATAGCTTCCAGACATAATTTAGCTGTAATCGAAGATGCAGCACAGAGCTTCGGTGCCCTCTATAAAGGAAAACGAAGTTGCTCTGCAACAACCATTGGTTGTACCAGTTTTTTTCCAGCAAAACCATTGGGTTGTTTCGGGGATGGAGGAGCGGTCTTTACAAAAGACCAAGAGCTTTATGACAAGATGAAAGCCATGCGTGTTCATGGCCAGGTAAAACGCTATACACATAAGTATATTGGTATGGGTGGCCGATTGGATAATCTTCAAGCGGCTATACTCAACATAAAACTACGGCACTATGAAAAGGATATTGAACGTAGACAAAGCATTGCTGAAAAATACACAGAACAATTAAGTGCCCATGTTTCCACTCCTGTTGTAAAAGAAGATAGAACTTCGGTTTGGGCACAATATACCGTAAGAATTAAAAATAGAGAAGAGATTCAAATGCGGTTGAAAGAGGCAGGTATCCCTACCGCAGTGCATTACCCTATTCCTATGCACCTGCAAGAATGTTTTGCTTATTTGGGTCATACAAAAGGAGATTTTCCAATTAGTGAAATTTGCGCAGCGGAGGTAATGAGCCTTCCTATGAACCCATATTTGAGCAAGGACGAAATAGAATACATAACTTCAAATTTGATAAAAAACTTATAGATGAAAAACTTCGCATTAATTGGCGCGGCAGGTTACATAGCGCCTAGGCACATGAAAGCCATTAAGGATACCGGAAACAACTTACTCACCGCTTTTGATAAAGGCGATAGTGTAGGAGTCATTGATTCTTATTTTCCTGATGCAGATTTTTTCGTTGAATTTGAACGTTTTGATCGTCATATAGAAAAGCTCAAATATGAGAAAAACACCTATTTGGATTTTGTAAGTATCTGCTCTCCAAATTATTTACATGATGCCCATATTAGATTTGCGTTGCGCAGTGGTGCAGATGCCATTTGCGAAAAACCATTGGTTCTTAACCCATGGAATGTAGATAAGCTACAACATGTTGAGGAAAAGACGGGGAAGAAAATATATAACATTTTACAGTTGAGAGTGCACCCAAGTATTATTGCACTTAGGGAGAAAGTTAAAAATGCAAATAAGGATACAAAATTTGAAGTAGATCTGACCTATCTAACCTCTAGAGGTCATTGGTATCATACCTCTTGGAAAGGTGATAAGACAAAATCTGGAGGCATAGCTACCAATATAGGTGTCCATTTCTACGATATGCTTTCATGGATTTTTGGAGATGTACAAGAAAACATTGTACATGTTCATGAAGAGGACCGTGCAGCTGGATATCTTGAGTTCGAAAATGCAAGAGTCAAATGGTTCCTTTCCATTAGCGCCAAATATTTGCCACAAGAAATAAGGGA
>CBDUKC010000193.1:0-6200 GCA_965367705.1 uncultured Maribacter sp.
ACAGGATTCCCTAGTTTTGGTCACAGGTTACATTCTTCCTACATGGCCTATACATAGCCATATGACCTGTTGAATCTTAATAGCATCTATGTGGACATTTAGAAACTTCAACATTGCGGACTGGTTTTCATTTTATCGGGTCGCCGCGGTACCTTTGCTAGTGCTATTCGTATGGGTAGGTAACCGGGAATTGTTTGCTTGGTTTTTACTTATAAGTTACAGCACCGATGCTATAGATGGCTACCTGGCAAGGAAACTAAAGATAACAAGTGCCCGGGGTTCTCAATTGGATTCTATCGGAGATCAATTGACTTTCGCTATGGGCCTTATCGGCCTTATCATCTTTGAGACGGCCTTTATCAAAACGAATCTACTCCTCATTCTTGTTGCGTTTGTGCCTTACCTGCTCCAAATGGCAATCGCTTTTATCAAATACGGTAAGGCGACCTCCTTTCATACCTATCTGGCAAAAGCATCTGCCGTCGTTCAAGGGGTATTCATTTTATGGTTCTTGTTTTTTGGTCCTGTATATGGGCTATTCTATTTTATGATCGTCTTGGGTCTTTTGGAAACTATGGAGGAAATCACGCTAATTTTTATGTACGATAGGTGGGTATCGGATGTAAAAGGATATTTTTTCGCCCTAAAGGATAAAAGAAGAATAAACGGCGACGATGCCATGAAGCAATAAACAAATACATGCGTTCCTATTCCTTTTTTAAAATTGTGCTATTATGTATCGCATTATTGCTAATAGATATCTTGGCTTTCTATTGGCTGTTATCCATCATTCAGCCCATTTCATCTGCCCTACTTAAAAACGGCATTTATATTGCGTTTTGGGTTTTTACAATCGGCTTGATCGCTTCCATTTTACTCCTGAAAATTAGAATGGAGCTGGTAGCTCCAGAACGCCAACAGCTGCTGATATCTAGGCTGTATGGCCTCACGGTATCGTCCTTTATTCCCAAACTGATTTTTGTGGTGGTGATTAGTATCCTGTACTTTACCAATTTCGTTTTTTCCGAAAAGGAGTCCCTAATCCTAGTACCACTGATTGGCGTTTTTTCAGGTTTTCTTCCCTTTTTTGTAATTCTTTATGCCATTTTTAGTGCGGTATACCGCTTTAAGGTGCATCATATCAAACTGAAATGCAAGGCCTTGCCAACAGAATTTAATGGCCTACGTATCGTACATATATCCGACCTTCATTTAGGCAGTTTTAATTTCAAATACAATGTTCTAGCGCGTGCCATCAAAAAGATAAATCATCTGAAGCCAGATGTGATCTTCTTTACAGGGGATTTGGTAAACAATTTTGCGTGGGAACTAAGAGGGTGGGATTCTGTTCTGAGCCAATTATCGGCCAAGCAAGGAAAATATGCCGTATTAGGAAACCATGATTACGGGGATTATAGCCGCTGGGCCTCCGAAGACGAGAAACAAATCAATTTTAAGAAGATAAAGGATTTTTATAAAAAGATTGATTTTAAACTCTTACTGAACGAAGCAGAATGTATTGGAGATACGAAGGAATGCATTGCTATCATAGGTGTGGAAAACTGGGGAAATCCACCTTTTAAACAATATGGAGACTTAAAAAGGGCTTTGTCAACCCTGCATCATATTCCCTTTAAAATTTTACTATCCCATGACCCATCGCATTGGCCAGAAGAAGTGGTGCACCATACGGATATAGCCTTGACCCTTTCTGGACATACCCATGGAATGCAGGCTGGAATTAATCTTAAAAATAAGAAATGGAGCCCTATCAAATATAAATATCAACATTGGGCTGGCTTATATAAAGAAGGCAAGCAGTATCTGTATGTAACACGTGGTCTGGGTTGGATGGGCTTTCCCGGTAGGCTAGGTATGAGGCCTGAGATTACCCTTATCGAAGTATCAAAAAAGTAGTTTCGATAAGGTGTTCAACATTGTTACTAATTTCTATTAATTTTCTATGAAATCGCTGAAAAGAGTAAATGGGTTCCCTTAATTTTGTGCTTTAGTTACGGTACAAAAATTCTGAAATGTGTTAGATAAAAGACAGCAAGTACCCCAAAAACAAGCTATTGATGCAGAGTATTTTATTTACTGCTTAGAAGCGGTTCCTGATATAGAAACGGACACTGTTACTGAAGCACAAAGAAACCTGGAACAATTGACCATGCACTATGGCGTAGCCAGTATTCATAGAACATGCGACACCATTGAAGGGCTAGAAGACAGCTTAAATGCATTGGTTTTGGATGATCATAATTTTAAAGACTATGAAATCATCTACTTGGTAATCACGGGTGAAGCAAATAGTATTTGTTTAAATGACTACTACTATAGTTTACAAGAAATTGCAGAACTCTTTGAAGGACGGTTAAAAGGAAAAATATTGCATTTTTCAAATGCAAAAGTGCTGGATTTAGACGAAGAGGAAGCACAATATTTTTTGGATATTACGGGTGCCAAAGGGGTTTCTGGCTATGGCAATGCATCTAATGGCATAACGAGCGCAAATCTTGATCAAGCATTCTTTAACTTATATAAGGAAGATGATGATATGCTAGCCGTCGTAGAAACCTTACATCAACGACATTATAGTGTCTGTAAACTACTAGATTTTAGGTTGTATTATTAAACCAAGAGTTTATTACGGAAGTAGGTAACATAGTGCTGGTGGTTTTCGTACTACACGTTCTTTTCCTATAGGTTGCCGACTAGGCTGGTCGCCATAGCTTTTGAACGTAGGAGGATAGGAGGGAGGGCAATGTTTGTGGAATGGGTTCACGTTTACCCAAGTCGCTGTATTCAATTTGTTTTTATAGCATTTTGAATGCTATAATTATGGTACCCAAAAAAAATCTTATACCTTATTGCACGCTGACTAATTCCGAGTTAAATGAGAAAAGATAACCAGATTCCAAGAAGAAAATTTGTTAAGACTACTGCGAAAGCAATGGCTATACTTCCCTTATTACCGGTATTGGGTACAACAAACCCCTCTAACAAAGCTCTTAAACTAGCTGAAAAATACAGAGAAGAGCTCATCAATTTATTAGAAAAACTGATTCGAGTACAAAGTATTCAAGGAGAATCAGCAGCCAACGCACAACAGGTCGTAAAAGAATATTTATCAAAGCTTCCATATCGAATTGAAGAAAGCGCAGACCGGCCAAGCCGCTACAAAGACCATCATGAATACATGACACCCAATCCTGCAGGCGATGGTCCATTTACTAATATTGTAGGTTGGCCAAAAAAGCAAAAAGAAAAACAATTCGCCATGTTCTCGCATATTGACACCCATTCAATAGAAAAGGGTTGGTCTACAGACCCTTTTGAGCCAAAAATAATCGGTAACAAGCTATACGGCCTAGGTACCTCAGATGATAAGGGAGGGGTAGCGGCTATGCTAGTAGCAGCAAAAATCTTAGCAAAAAAGGGGAAAACTTTGCCTGTGGTCATGAGTCTACATGGAAAGGGCGGTGGTGCTCGAGGTAGTCTTCCTGTTTTTGATCGAATAAGAAAGACTGACCATACGCTTAGTGCAGTACTCTATGTGCATCCTGCCGAAACAGGTCGTGGACTAGATGATATTAAAAATTCCGTTCAAGGTATTGCCGACTTACAACTACAAATGACTGGATGGCGTGGAACGCCTTTGGAAATTGGTAGTGTTGATTCGGCCGAATGGAAGGAGGGAGGTAGCGCAGTGGATCGATGCTTAGAGTTATTGGAAATTCTACGTGAAACAGCCTTTAAAGGCGTACTTCTGAATATTGGTATTATTGATGGAGGTGACCGAATCGGTTCCGTAGCCGATAACGTTACGGTAACCTTTAGGCTTAAGTTTTCAGGAAATCACACGTGGAAGGCACTTTTTGATGATGCGAATCAAGTAATCGAGGAATTTGTAAAGACTAAATCAACTGCTGAACATAGTTACACCGCTGAACTTAAAAGTGTAGGTTATATGACCAATCCAGGGGCTGCAGATTGGGAATCTGCGGAGAGCAAAATTTTACGTTCTTCAATAACCGATATAAAGGGTCGGGCACCAACAGCCTATCCCAACCATTACGCGGGCGACATTCGGTATCCTATTCGTTTGTTAGGTGTCCCAGCATACGGTATTGGCTCTCTAGGCGGTAATTTTTATTTGCCTGATGAGTGGGTCAACATTGACGATCTAGTCAAATTGGTCGCTGTTTTAGTCGATACTATAGCTGGATGGGATAGCAATTAAAAAGGTTCTTGCTTTTAGTGCTAAATTTCTTCACCAAGGTTAATAGAAAACGTAGTTGTGCAGGCCAAAATAGCATTTAGGAATAACGGAGAATTAGGTATAACGTATCGCTATTTGATATGTCGTCAAATTATTGAACTTTTTACTTCTGAAAGTATCCTCAGAAAAGGTAATGAAACCGAGGTAGGGGGTTAGGCGTTAACCAAACATCATTTGTGGTTCATGAATTCCTTAGTAATACATAATAGGGTATGAGTAAATGTGTATGTAATGGCAATTAAAACAAGTATCACATTACGCTTTACATAGTAACAGACGTATTGAATGGTCTATAAGTCTGTTGCTTTAATACAAAAGTTTCTAGACCGACGATATATTCTGTTTCACAACAATTATTATTCATAAGTTCAATCTCTTCGTATGTTTATACAGCTGGTTTATCCTTAAAATCAAAACTACCGATTCAGTTTAAACATGAATTTTAAAAAAATTATTTTCACCCTTTTGTTAGTTCTGGCTTCCTTTACTGGGTTTTCTCAGACGGGTCCGGGAGGCGTAGGAACCAACGATGGAAGTTCGGATTTAGTTATGTGGTATAGGACAGATAATGGGGTAACTACGAGCGGTTCAAATGTAACAAATTGGGGAAATTCTGCAGGGTATAGTGCTCATGATATGACACAGAGTGGAAGTGGTACTCCGCAATTGATTTCGGGCTCTCTCAACGGGTATGACGAAATACAGTTCAATGCATCTGGCATATTACAAACAGGATTAAACCTTACGACAAGTAACTTTGTTACCAATCAAGCCTCATCTTTTATTTACGCTAAGGCAAATTCAATTACATCGTCCTGGCCTTATTCCACATTACCACATCAGTCTCAGCGATTTTCTAACCACATTCCGTGGTCAAATGGTACAGTTTATTTCGATATAGGGCAGTGTTGCGGTGCAGCAGCAAGAATCCAAGTAGGCGGGTTATCAAACTTAACGGGCTATTCTTTATGGTCATATGATGCAAATCCAGCTTCAGGAAAACAACTGTATAGAAATGGAGGGCTATTACAAAACCGGGCAAATTCATCAACCTATACTTCGCATGCAACGCATCGATTTGGACTAGGAGATAATTTTAACGGAAATATGACTGAGGTGATTATTTTTAAAACAAAAGTAAACACGGCACAGCGAGTAATCATTGACAACTATTTAGCAGCAAAATATGGTCAAACATTAGCTGCAAATGATGTATATACCCAAGATAATTCCGGAAATGGAAATTTTGATCATGATGTCGCTGGTATTGGTCAGGCTACAGATGGTTCAAATCATTTAGACGCTCAAGGAACGGGAATTTTAAGAATATCAGGGGCTACTGATTTGGGGAACAATGAATTTTTTATGTGGGGCCATGATAATAGCCCTCTTTTACTTACGAATACCACCGACGTGCCTTCCAATACATCCCATGCAAGACTGGAAAGGGTATGGCGGGGCAGTGAATCCAATACCGCGTCTGTTGCGGTAGAAGTTGGTGCTATGGATATTAGCGTTGATATGACAGGAGTCACTGGTTACAGTACAGCCTATCCACCACAACTATTGGTAGATACCGATAATGATGGATTTTTCAATGATGAGACCCCTTTGTCTACAGCAATCTCCTTAGGAAGCAATGTCTATAGGTTTAACGGGGTTACAGCGCTCTTTGACAATGCTCGGTATACTTTTGCTATTGGTCAAAAGACAGTTATTACAAATCGAAGGATTACCCATAGGGTGAACAAAAATTGATAGAGAATCTATTAAAAAAGTATCTGGTAGTTGGTAAAAGTTTTGTAATCTTCTTTTCTTCTGTAATGATAGTTGACACTTGTTAACTTAAGGCTGATATGCTTTAGCTGTAACTATATCAAATAGCGCTGAAATGCGCTATTCACTAATTTGCTATAAA
>CBDUKC010000194.1:0-6193 GCA_965367705.1 uncultured Maribacter sp.
CATCATGTGAAGTTTCCAGAATGGGTATCCCTATCCGTAATTTCTGTATCCTTGGTCTCTGGTGTATTGGCGTCCTTGCTCATAAAGGAAAATAGTGAAGCATAGCTACTGCTTCTGAAAAATACCAGCGTATAGCTTACCGACTACCCAATTACCGAGCGGAAAGTACAACCCAAAGAATAAGGCCATTCCTAGCGCAAACGTGCGTTCCCCAAAAAATTGATCTAGCACATTATTGGGATACGCAAAGGAAGTGCCCATGGCATACCCTCCAAACTCCAAAAGCCCCATAGCAATGAGGCCATATGCGTATTGCGCGTGAAAGGGTAAATCTCTCAAGAGCAGGGAAATAGGAACCATATAGAAGATATAGCAGGTAATAACCTGCCACCAAAATGTGAATTTAGCAAGCTCTAGTTGGATACCAAGCCAATTCATCCCTAACCCCCAAAGAAAATAGACGGTACAGTATACGAATATAAGTCTGGCATCTACCTGTAGCTTGGGTTTTGCCCAAGCTAGAAACTTATCCATACGCCTGATTATTTTTCTGAAAGTTTGGTTTCTATAATACGAAGGGCATCGGCAACAGTTTGCATTTGGTCCATGTCTTCATTCTCTAAACGAATGTCAAACGCATCCTCTACATCAAGAACAATATCTACAAGATTGGCAGAATTTATATTTAATTCTGATATAAAGTTACTATACTCTTTAACCTCCGTAATCATAACATCTTCAGGTAGGTATATTTTTATGATATCCTTTAATTTTTGATAGCGTTCTTCTTTTGTCATGGCAATAGTTCTTCTTTTTTTTGATTGATTTACAGGGGCGCATCGGCTTGATGTCCCGCTGGAAACGCCTTAAAAATAACACAAGCGTTTACATCCCCAAAACCAAAACTTGCTTTTGCGATAATTTTAGGCCTGTAGGCGATGGTTTCTTGAGGAATTTTATCCTCCGCTATAAGGGCTGTTATTTCAGGATGCACGTCTTTACAATTGATATTCCCAAAAACAACGCCTTCAGAAAATTGTAATATACTCCCAACCGACTCAATGCTACCTGCAGCTGCCAAACAGTGTCCGATTAATCCTTTAAACGAATTGATATAAGGGAAATCATTTCCTTTGCGGCCCAAGGCAGCACTCCAATTCCGTATTTCTAAGCTATCTTTTGTTGTAGCGGTCAAATGTCCATTAATGGCATCGATATCCTCCGCTTTAATTCCAGCATTTTGTACCGCATTGCGAATGCACCGCTGCACCGCTATACTATTCGGTGCGGTCATGGAACCTTCGCCCAACTGGCCACCGCTATTGATTTCGCCCCCTAGCACTTCCGCATATATGTTTGCGCCCCGTTTTTGTGCACTTTCTAAAGATTCTAAAACCAAGGCTCCCGCCCCACTTCCAGGGACAAAGCCTGATGCGGATGCGCTCATAGGTCGGCTTGCTTCGGTCGGGTTAGCGGAGTACCCCCGTGGAAGTATACGCATAGCGTCAAAACCGCCCCAAACATAAGGTCCGCTATCGCTGCAGCTACCAACGAGCATCACTTCTGCCTTTCCATTGGCAATACGCTCATAACCCATTAAAATTCCTTCGGTACCTGTTGTGCACGCAGAAGAATTGGTGGAGACTTGGTTGCCACAGCCGAGATTACCTCCCAAATAGGCGCTTATCCCACTCGCCATGGTTTGTATAACACTCGTACTCCCTAATCTTCTGACTTTGTGGTCATCGATCATGAGGATGGCTTCCCTAAATTTATCTACGCCTAATATACCAGTGCCGAACAGTATCCCATAATCCCAATAAGGCTCATCGGTGGTATTCGGTTCCAAGCCGGCGTCAGACCAGGCATCCATTCCGGCAATTACACCATAAACAAGGCCAGATGCGTTTAAACCACGGAGTTGTAAAGGCGTAAAGTACTTATTTAATACATTATCCTTAACTAATGGATTTGCAGCTATTTGACATCCAAATTTAAGTCGCTCTAATTCTGACTGAAATCGAATTCCACTAGTGCCATTCCTTAGTGCTGTCGTAAAGTCGGTTAGTCCTACCCCGTTTGGAGCACAGACGCCAAGTCCTGTAATTACTACACGTCTACCCATCCAAGTCCGTTGTTATCATGCCTGCTATTTCGCCTTTACAAACCAAATCACCTCTGGTGTCGTACATCTTTACTTCGCACTTTAATTTCTGAAATCTGAAATATAATTTTTTAGAAACGACACGTACCTTTTCTCCTGGAAGCACTGGCTTTAAGAAGTCCATTTGTGAACTGCTCATTCCTATTTTTAATATGGTATCCGCAGTTTCAGCATTCATTAGATACAACCCCAAACACACTACACCTATTTGGGCACAGCATTCTGTTAAGATAACGCCTGGGGTAATGGGATTGTCCTTAAAATGTCCTTTGTAAAAGTCTAGTTCGGAATGGAAGGTAAAATTACCTTCTGAACCCTCCGTATCTACCCGCAACAAGTCATCCACAAACAAAAAAGGTGCGGTGTAGGGTAACTTTTCAATAATAGTCTGAAGGTTCATCATATAGTCACGATTAACGTAGGCTTTCACCACCATCTACTTTTAAAACTGTTCCGGTAATCCACTTTGCTTCGGCTCTTGTGAGTAAATAGGCTGCATTAGCAACATCCTCTGGCGTTGTTAACCTGTCATTGGGATTACGTAGGCGTGCATTGTCTTCAATATCTTTAGCATTAGGGATCATTTCAAAGGATTTTGTTTTCGTTACCCCGGCTTGTATGCAATTGGCACGTATTCCAATAGGGGCAAATTCAAGGGCCATGTTCCGAACAAGGGCTTCTAAAGCTACTTTAGCTACCGATACGGCACCATAGTTTGGCAAGGCTCGGGTATTTCCTTCGCTTGTAAAGGCAATGATACGACTATCATTAGCAAACAATTCTTTTTCCAG
The DNA here is from genome assembly GCA_965367705.1 of uncultured Maribacter sp. Lineage (GTDB taxonomy): Bacteria > Bacteroidota > Bacteroidia > Flavobacteriales > Flavobacteriaceae > Maribacter. Next base: position 2,956 of record CBDUKC010000194.1, read on the forward strand.
TACTGCTTTGGTCCATTCATAGAGACTTAGCGCCATAGCTTCAAAGGTAAGTTGTATATCGGTAGCGGAAAGACGATCCCCTTCTGTGGCGTACATGGGTTTAAGACTACCTTTTGCTATGCTATGCACCAATACCTTTAGATGGTTTCCTTCAGGAAGGGTATCCGATAGTTCATTTAATACAGCACCACGCTTCTCCTTGTTTAGCGCATCAACGTTATAGGTTTTAAGGCGAATCCCTTTCGCTCTCATCTCGTTAAAATTCATTTCAATTTCCTGCATATCGGTACGCCTGTCCCTATGCACAATAATCAAGTTATAGCCGTGTTTGGCTAGTTTCTTGGCGGTTGCTAAACCAAGACCACTGCTGCCACCGAGAATTAAGGCCCAATATGTACTATTGTCTTCAATTTCCATTTCGTTCTAGCTTTTCATTTTTACCCATCTACTAGCTACCATTCGAGTAATACGCGTTGTGCGGAGAATCCTGGACCAAAACTAAGGACCAAACCTTGTTCACCGGGAGCAATACCCTTTTCCATAAATCGCTCCAGCACATAGAGCACGGTAGCACTACTCATATTACCATATTCCTTTAGTACAGCTCGTGTATCATCTATGTTCTTTCCTAAGGTACCGAACAATGCTTCTACAGTCTGAACAATTTTCTTGCCTCCTGGATGAAATATGAGATGGTCTACTTTAGAGATATCACTTCCATAGCGTTCTAAAAACGGATATACAATATCAGGAAAATGACTGGCAATCGTTTCCGGTACGGCAGGGTCTAATATCATTTTTAATCCGTGATTCGTCAAATCAAACCCCATTAAATGGGCCGTATCCCTAAAATGGTACATGTCTTCCCCAATAATCTGGGGACCCGTGGCATTCGCTTCTGATGACAGCAGCACACATGCGGCACCATCTCCGAAAATAGCCGCACTGACCATATTGGCCATGGAATAATCGTTTAATTGAAAGGTGGCCGTAGGGCTTTCGACTGCTACGATAGCAATTCTTTTATTAGGATTGGCTTTTAAAAAGTTGTGCGCATAAATAAGACCCGATACACCTGCGGCGCAACCCATTTCTGTCACGGGAAGTCGTACGATGTCTTGCCTAAGGTTCAAGGCATTAATTAGATATGCATCTAAAGAGGGAATCATAATACCTGTGCAGCTCACCGTAATAATATAATCCAAGGACTCCGGAGCCCAACTGGCTTTTAAAAGTGCGTTTTCCAAAACTGTCGCACCTAGTTTTTTACATTCCCGAGCATAGATCTTATTTTTATCCTCAAAAGAAGTGGCCATAAACACTTCTTCTGGGTCCATAATACTATAACGCCTATCTACCGCAGCTCCTTCGAAAATTTTAATGACCTTACGTTTAAAACGCTCATCCTGATCTTGAAGCCAGAGGTCTACGAAAGGAATGATTTCCTTGGTTTCCCTACAGTATTTAGGTAGCTCTTTAGTAACCGCTACTATTCTTGTTGAATTCATATATTATTTTGTCGCTGTTTACGCATTACCCATACATACCTAAAGGCCCATTTCCATGAAATTTGATGGCTTAGGTTCTTAAGGGAAGCTGCAAGGGTTTCCAATTCTACTCTAGAAAATCCTTTTGTTATGGATATGAGGCCATCGATTCTGGCCGTTCTAGTCCGAATAAAAATAAGGCTAAAGGCTTTAAAAAGCACATAGGCCATTCTACTTCTTTCTAGGTCATTGATTACAATTCCAATAGTGGACAAGCGTTCAAACTGATGCAGAAACTGCAGTATTCCTTCATTTTTAAAATGATGCATGGTTAAGGTGGTTACCACAATATCACATTCAAAATCTGAAAAATCCGCAGTTAAAATATCCTTTACTTGATAGGTTATTTCCGGAAAATCGACAGATTCTTGTCGTGCCAGTTGCAGGGCATCTGCACTTAGGTCTACCCCTATCAATTGTAGGCTTACCTTTCGCTTTCTTGCCTCTAAAGCCAGGTTTCTGAGCATATTTCCATCAGCACAACCCATATCTAAAATCGTATACGATTCTTTTGAAACCTCTCCTATCAGCTTAAATACAGCGTCTACCGTAATTATGTTCCCTCCTAAAATACGATTTACCCGGGTAATGTCATTTAGCACGATTTTTAGTTCGCTAATAGACCCGTTAAAGTCATCCATGATTTCTACCTGTTCACTTCTTTGCGTCCAATCAATCATTATACAATAGGTTTTCCATGGGTTTTTGAAATCACGTAATTCAGGATGCTTTTAGAGCGACCCGCTATTCCTAGTCCAGCATTCATCCATCTATCATCCAAAAGTAACCCTTGTAGTCGTCTTCCAAACCATAACCGATTTTTAAACAGGGAATTCCATTTGTTAGTGTATTCCTTTTCAAGGGCATTTCGGTTAGGCTTAGCATTGTTTAAAAAGGCTGTAACGGCTTCCGATGCTAATTTGGCGCTATGTATAGCCATGGCCATTCCGTTGCCACACAGTGGATGGATGAGTCCGGCTGTATCCCCGCACATTAAAATATGATTCACAACGGGCGCTTTTTTGTCAAAGGAAATTTGAGCGATAGCCAACGGCTTTTCAAATATAAGTTCAGATTGCTCAAAAAAGTCCCTGAGGTAGGGATTTTTAGCAACTACTTCCCTATTGAACTCATCGATATCATTATACTTTTTAAAAGTACTGTAATGGGCCAAGTAGCAAAAATTAACTGCGCCGGTTTCCGTTTTTGAAAGCCCTCCATAACCACCTTCAAAATTGTGTAGGGCAACTAAGTTGTCCGAAAAGCCATCGTGGGTGTAGTGCGCTTTAACCGCCAGCCAATCCTGCTTTTTAAAACTAAAGGCCCTATTCAAGGTTTTGTCTAAGGTAGAACGTTTGCCATAGGCACCTAATACAATGGTTGCTTCATAACTGTCACCGCTACTCTTTACGGTAAAGCTATTGGAAGCAAAGCTGATGTCCGTTACTTTGGTGAACGAAAATTCTACGCCTTTGGATTTTGCTTTCTTGTATAACAACTCGTCAAATAGGAACCTGCTTATACCCGTACCTCCAAGGGGCAATGTCGTGCTTATTTTTTTTCCAGTAGTGGTGCTTATTTCAAAATCTGTAATAGGCACTCCGCCAGAGGCTATAAGGTCTACGCCCAAGTATTCCAAATAGGGAAGTACCTCATTGGATACATACTCACCACATACCTTGTGATGCGGA
>CBDUKC010000195.1:0-6145 GCA_965367705.1 uncultured Maribacter sp.
CAGAAAATAACTAACAAGTATTTTGATGCATTTATTCGTAAAGTGCGTGCAAGATGGAATACGACCCTTATTACCCAGCAAGAGACCGTTAAAACAGTTGTTCGCAATAAACGGGATGGCGTGGTAGGAATTTTTGGTATGGTAAGCGATCAGTCTCCGCAAAGACACCGGGCCCAATATTGGTCTGATTTTATGGGTATAAAAGTCCCTATTTTCAACGGTGCGGAAACCATGGCTAGAAAATTGGATTTAGCTGTGGTATTTCTTAAAGTTAGCAAGTTAAAACGTGGATACTACCAAGCAGAGTTTATTCCCATTACCGAAAATGGTAAAGAAACCAATGAAAACTATATTACAGAGACTTTTTTACGACTTACGGAGCAACAGATAAAGGAGAAACCGGAGCATTATTTCTGGACCCATAAACGTTGGAAACACAGAGGTAAACAACCAGCGCATTTTGCAAAAACCATATAGTATACACCAGCATAAATCTATTGAGTTAAAGTGATTATTTCTATGTTATTATTTATATTTAGGGATAATTGGATAGTTACTAACTTTAATGACCAAATAGATGGAAATATTAGAGACCTTATATAACGAAATAATAGGGTTCTTGGGTATTACGAACGCCTGGGAAATATTACAATCTGGCGATTTCAGTGCCTTTAGAACCTACGATGGTATTGTAGCGCTTATTTACCCACTGATTCCGTTTTTGGTATTACTAGAGCTTACTCTTGGACTTATTTACAAAAAACCACAAACCAAGGTTTACAAAGTCAACTTTCTAATCTATATTTTCAACCGTTTTGTTGGTCGTTTTATTGCCATAGCCATGGTTACTTGGATTATTGGATTACTACAACCCATTGCACCTTTTCAGACAAGCTTAACCTGGTATTGGTTTATATATGGCTACATTGTCTGGGAATTTGGGCATTTTCTGTACCATTATTGGGGGCACAAAGTGCGTTTATTTTGGTGTTTACACTCCACACACCATGCGCCGGAGGATATGAACCTATCCGTAACCTATGCTCATTTTTTTCTGGAAGGCCCTTATGCTGATACCATAAGAACTACCGTTTGTATATTGCTTGGAGTGCAGCCAGAATTACTTTTCCTTATTATGTTTGTGGACGGCACTTGGGGGGCGTTTATTCATGTAGGTGAAAACATCATAAAAGATGCACGCTTTGGAATCATTGGAAAGTATATTTTAACACCATCGCATCACCGCGTTCATCATGCGAGAAATCCACTTTATATGGATACTAATTTTTGCAACTTACTTAACATTTGGGACCGTGTCTTTGGAACGTATCAAGAAGAGCAGAAAGAAATAAAAATTGAGTATGGTATTACTAGGAAAATGGACTCTGGGAATTTCTTGGATGTTTACTTTGGCGAGATCGTTGCCTTGGCAAAAGATGTAGCAAAAGCGCCTGGACTAGTAAACAAAATAAAGTATGTTTTCATGCCTCCAGGTTGGCACCATCTTGGACAACATGAAACTGCCAAAATCGTAAGGGAACAGTATTTTAAAGGAGAGCAAGAAAAAGTTCTTAAAGCCAATGCAGGATAGTTTAAAAGTGGATGCTGCGGTAACGTAAAAAATCCCAACACTAAATTTAGTGTTGGGATTTTTTAATTGAACCATTTTGAAAAGAGTACTATTTACGCCCCAGCAATTTGCTTTAGTTCTGAGATCATTCGGTCAGCTAAACCATCCGCTTCTGCCTGACTCTTAGCTTCAGTATAAATACGGATGATGGGTTCTGTATTGGATTTACGAAGGTGTACCCAATTATCAGGAAAATCAATTTTCACACCGTCTATCGTCGTAATATCCTCACTTGCATACTTGTCCGCTATAGTGGTTAATATGGAATCAACATCCAGGTCTGGAGTAAGTTGAATTTTCTTTTTACTCATAAAATAGCTTGGATAGCTCGCCCGTAGCTCGGCAACTGTACCACCTTTCTCCGCCATCAACATTAAAAACAATGCTGTTCCTACTAAAGAATCTCTACCGTAATGACTTTCTGGGTAAATGATTCCACCATTCCCTTCACCACCAATTATAGCCTTATTTGCCTTCATTTTGGTTACTACGTTTACTTCACCAACCGCGGAGGCCTCGTATGTGCCGCCGTGTTTTTCTGTGATATCGCGTAAAGCTCTTGACGATGATAAGTTCGAAACCGTATTCCCTTTGGTTTTTCCTAGGACGTAATCTGCACAGGCGACCAAGGTATATTCCTCACCGAACATTTCACCATCATCGCTAATAAATGCCAAACGATCTACATCTGGATCTACCACAATACCAAAATCGGCTTTTTCTTTAAGTACGAGATCACAAATATCTTTCAGATGCTCTTTTAATGGCTCCGGATTATGCGGAAAATGACCTGTAGGATCACAATACAACTCTACAACTTCTACTCCAAGCTCTTTAAGTAATCTTGGAATAGCAATTCCGCCGGTAGAATTTACACCATCTACCACTACTTTAAACTTTGCTTTGCGGATGACATCGGCATCTACCAAAGAAAGATCTAGCACTTCATCAATATGAATATCTATGTAACTATCATTTTTTATGATTTCTCCTAAATCATCTACCTCTGAAAAATTAAAATCTTCCTTTTCAGCAATCTCAAGAATCTTTGCGCCTTGGGCCGCATCTAAAAATTCTCCTTTTTCGTTTAATAATTTTAGGGCATTCCACTGCTTAGGATTGTGGCTAGCTGTTAATATGATACCTCCATCCGCCTTCTCTAAAGGAACGGCAATTTCAACCGTTGGCGTAGTTGATAAATCAAGATCAATAACATCTATACCGAGTCCTACCAAAGTAGAGACCACCAAATTCTGTATCATTTCACCAGAGATACGGGCATCACGACCAATAACTACTTTCAATTTGTCTTTCTTTGAGTAGTCTTTAAGCCATATGCCATAGGCCGCAGCAAATTTTACGGCATCAATGGGCGTTAGGTTATCCCCTGGCTTTCCTCCTATTGTTCCTCGTATTCCAGAAATTGATTTAATCAGTGTCATAAATTCAGTATAAGTTTTTGCAAATATACAAGGTCTGTTGGCAATTGGGAGTGTTGCAATTCGTAAATTCGACCTGTACAAAATTTTATCGGTCAATGAACTTTCTTGCCCATATTTACCTCTCTTTTGGTGACCCCGAAGTTACACTTGGGAACTTTATAGCAGATAGTATTCGTGGAAATAAATATAAACACCTTCCTCCACGAGTCGTAAAAGGTATAGAGCTCCATCGTCAAATCGATACTTTTACCGATACCCATAAAATTCCAAAGAAAAGCAGCAAAAGACTGCATGCGAACTACAGTCATTACAGTAGGGTTATTGTAGATATTTATTACGACCATTTTTTAGCCAAGAACTGGGAGCGCTATTCCGATATTCCTTTGGATGTGTTCGTTGATAATTTTTATGACCTTTTAGAGGATAATTATACCATCCTGCCTGAAGGCGTAAAACGTATGATGCCGCACATGATTGCGGATAATTGGATATTTAACTATGCTAATTTGGAAGGAATAGCCAACGTGCTAAATGGAATGAACCGAAGAACAAAGAACAAGTCAAAAATGAACTTCGCTATTTTGGACCTTGAGGAACACTATGATAAATTTGAAAACGAGTTCACTCTGTTTTTTGAGGAATTGATTATCTTTTCAAAACAAAAATTTATTTCGCTTTAATATGTATAATACACTTTCAAACTACGGCTACATTATGATTAAAAAAATTATTCTACTACTCGTTCTCCCAGTGCTTTTTATCCAATGTAGGGAAGTGCCAGTTATACCCACAGGTCTAGTCACGGAAAAAGCAATGGTGGTATCAGCTCGAGAAGAAGCCTCTAAAATTGGGGTAGAAATCATGAGAAAGGGTGGTAATGCTTTTGATGCCATGGTAGCAACGGAAATGGCCTTAGTTGTTGCGTATCCGTTTGCGGGTAATCTTGGAGGTGGAGGATTTATGGTCTACCGAAAGGCCGATGGTGACGTGGGTGGATTGGATTATAGGGAAAAGGCGCCATTAGCCGCTCATAGGGATATGTATTTGGATTCTTTGGGTAATGTTATTCCAGGAAAAAGTACCCTAGGAGCTACCGCTGTTGGCGTTCCTGGTACCGTAGCCGGAATTATTGCGGTACATAAAAAGTTCGGTTCCTTGCCGCTTGAAGAAATTATGGCGCCCGTTATTGCGCTCGCAAAAAAAGGTGTTATAGTTACAGAAAACCAAGAAAAGCGGTTGGCAAGTCAACGGGAGAAAATTATTGCGGTTAGTGGTGATAGTACCAAATTCGCAACGGCTTTTAAGGAAGGTGATATTATAAGCTATCCAAACCTAGCCAAAACCATGCAACGAATAGCAGAAAATGGTAGAGATGGATTTTACAAAGGTGAAACTGCACAAAAACTGGCAGCTTTTATTCAAGATAAAGGAGGCTATGTTACAGAAGAAGATTTAGAGAGATATGAAGCGGTATGGCGGCAACCCGTCATATTCGATTATAAAGACATTCGGGTTATCTCTATGAGTCCGCCAAGTAGTGGCGGTGTTACTATGAATCAGATATTTAAGATGATGGAGCCTTATGATGTTTCAGGTTTTGGTCATAATTCGGCAAAAACGGTACAATTGTTTACCGAAGCTTCACGTAGGGCTTATGCCGATCGTAACTATTATTTGGGAGATCCAGATTTTGTGGATATACCATTGGATGTTTTACTTAGTAAAAGCTATTTAACAGACCGTATGGAAGGATTTAGTTTTGAGAAAGCTACGAAATCAGCGGATGTTTCTCATGGTGAAGTAGAAATTGTGGAGAGTATGGAAACGACCCACTACTCCATTGTAGATGCAGAAGGAAATGCGGTTTCGGTAACCACTACCTTGAACGGTGCCTATGGCTCCAAGCTATACTCGGATGAACTTGGTTTTTTTCTAAATAATGAAATGGATGATTTTAGTGCAAAAGCTGGGGTGCCCAATATGTTTGGTTTAATCGGTGCTGAAGCAAATAGTATTGTCCCGGAAAAGCGAATGCTAAGTAGTATGACCCCTACCATTGTGGAGCGAGATGGTAAACTTTGGATGGTCGTAGGAACTCCTGGTGGATCTACCATTATTACGGCAGTAGCCCAGACTATTTTGAATTCATACGAGTTCAATATGAGTATGCAAGAAGCGGTAAACGCACCTCGTTTTCATCACCAATGGTTACCGGACATGGTCATCTTTGAACCTGCAGGTTTTTCAGACGAACTAAAGGAACAAATGAAGTCAAAAGGATATATTATTAACGAAGACCGTACACCAATTATTGGTAAGGTAGATGCTATAAAAGTATTACCCGATGGGAAATTAGAAGGTGGCGCGGACAAACGTGGAGACGATGCGGCAGCGGGCTATTAAAAATCAAAAAAATCGATTTTTATAATTAAGGTATTTAACTTATGATACGAAAACTACTAAAAATACTAGGAATACTTATAGCCCTGCTCGTGGTTGGTTTTATTACCATTTACGCAGTGTATAATGAAGAATTACCAGAAGGAAGAACAGGTGCCGATGCAGATGCTTTAGCGGAAAAGATGCTCTCTACCCTCCATTATGAAAAATTTAAGGATACCCGGTATTTGGAATGGTCTTTTAATGGTGGTGCCCATCAATACAAATGGGATAAGGAAAAGCGTAAGGTCGATGTTGCATGGGACGATTATTTGGTTAACCTAGACTTGATTTCGAAGGGTTCTAGTGTAGTATCCAAAAACGGAGAACGGCTTATGGACATTGAAAGTGAAGCTATTATAAAAAAGGCCGTAGATAAGTTTAACAACGATTCATTTTGGCTCGTTGCTCCCTATAAGGTTTTTGATACTGGAGTGAAACGAAGTATCGTTCCCCTACCCGATGGTACCAACGGACTTTTGGTCACCTACACCACAGGCGGTAGCACACCGGGTGATTCCTATCTGTGGATGATGCAGCCCAATGGCTTTCCAAAAAGCTTTAAAATGTGGGTGAATATCATACCTATAGGTGGCATAGAAGCAACTTGGGACGACTGGGCGGTAATGGAGAG
>CBDUKC010000196.1:0-6111 GCA_965367705.1 uncultured Maribacter sp.
CACCAATCTGACCTAGACCAATACCTGCTCCGATTACGATTAAACCGGCTCCAATCATGTTGTACATAGTAAATGAATTTATATTAAATTAAAAAAACTCTAAATAAAATTCTCTCGAACATCCTCTGCATCTACAATCTCATGACCTTTCGCATCATGTTCATGATCATGTTCGTGTTCTGCAACCGCCATACCAATAAATAAGGCTGATAGCATCGTGAAAATATATGCCTGTAAAAAGGCAACTAAAACTTCTATTAATGTTATAAAAAATGATAATATAAAGGACAGTGCAGTAGCTCCCGCCACACCTAAAGTTTCCTTTAGAGTGAACATGATGGCTATTAAACTCATTACTACGATATGCCCTGCGGATATATTTGCAAAAAGACGCACCAATAATGAAAAAGGCTTGATTATTAAAGCACCTGCCAATTCTATTACTGCCAAAATAGGCTTCACGAAAATAGGAACACCAGGCATCCATAAAATGTGCATCCAATATTCCTTATTACCACTAAACGTATAAATGACCAAGGTGAAAATGGCCAAACATGCCGTAACCGCTAGTTGTCCCGTAACGTTGAATCCTAAAGGTGTAAGTCCCATTAAGTTCAATATCCATATAAAAAAGAAAACCGTTAACAGATATCCTGTAAATTTTCTGTAATGCTTATCTCCAATGTTTGGTCTAGAAATCTCGTCTCGGACATAAATAACCAAAGGCTCTAGCACTCGACCAAAACCAGTAGGCACTTTCTTATTTTTGTATTGACGCGCCAAAGAAGAAAAGGCCAACAACATTAAAAGACCTACCAAAAGAACTCCGACAACGCTTTTTGTGATAGACAAATCCAATACTTTTGCTCCGTTGGTGACGTGGTGCGTTTCATCAAAAGAAACACCTTCTTCACCGCTATTAAGTTCGTATATCTTAGAATGTGCTTTTACAAAGCTAGACCCGTTCTTTTCTACAATGACCTCACCGTCATCATCATGATGAAATTCTGAAGACATAAAGGTCACCAGACCATTACTAGACCACAGAATTACAGGTAATGGAAATCCCACATGTATACGCTCACCGGCATCATTAGAATAGGAAAACAAATGAAAATCATGTGAATCCTTTATGTGATGCTGTATGTATTCGCTAACTTCTTCCATAGTGTCAACTTGACCACCATCATCAGAAGTTGGATTCGCGTAAGTATTCGCTGCTATTAAAAAAATAGCTGCGGTGAGTAGTTTACTAAAATATGTAGATGCTTTTTTCATTGCGATTCTTTCAAAATATGTCTTTCTAAAAGTCGCGCAAAGGTACTTATTAAAAAATAATTTTCTACTTTTTTTACCCTATTTATTAACGAGATCTATTTTTGACAATATTTTGGCGATGAAATACACCTCTGGAATTAAAAAAACAAAGACAGGTACCATTAATGAAAGTCGCTCTGCACCGTTAAGTTGTGTCTGTCCAAATAAGTTGTTTGAGAAGATAATCATGAAGAATATCAGCTTAAACGCTAGGGCGCCCAAATAAAAGAATCCGAGTTGGTCCTGCCATTTTTTAAGCATACACAATAGAAAAAGTATGCTACAAAGTAAAAAAGAATAGACTGCGTGGAATAGGTAAACATGGTCAAGAGAAAAACCAATGCTAAAATTTTGATATCCTATTATGTACATATGAGCTGAAGTACCCAAAGCAAATAACAGCCCAAAGACCAACAAATAAATTGCCAATGTTTTTACCAAATCCTACTTGTTGAGTTGATTTGCCTGTATAATAACCGAATACATAGATAAGAATATAGCTAGGAGGGTGCAGGTAGTCTCCCAAAATGCTTTGTCAAATTTACCGTCCAACCAAGAGCCTAAAAGGTTGCCCAAATAAATGGTGGCTCCCATTTGAATCGCTATACCTGACAGCTTTGCTGCACTTCTAAGACCTTTATTGCCTTTACGAGGCTTTTGCTGGCTCATTTTTACCTTTGAAACTGCTAGAATTTGAGCTTATAGCACTACCACTACCTTTCATGGTACAAGAAGCGTTGAACGTAGCTCCTGGCTCTACGGCAAGTTTACTGACAGAAACTGTTCCCTCTATGACGGCGCTAGCTTTTAATGATAGTAAATCAGAAACTAAAAGTTCACCATTAAAGCTACCTTCTATATCTGCATTTACACATTCCACTTTGCCGTGGATGTAGCCATCCTTTCCGATAACTACTTTCCCAGAAGTTTTTACATTACCATCCAATTTACCGTCGATTCGGAAATCGGCTTCGGAAATGATATCTCCTTTAATCTTTGTGTTTTTCTCTATTCTGTTGGGTTGTCCTCCTACTTCGTTCATAGCTCTAGGTTTTTGTTTATCTGAAAACATGGATTTAGGGTTTTGGGGTTATAAGCGTATTAAGATAATCCTGTAAATTCTTATGTACTTGAATTACCTTATAGTTATCGGATAAAATTACAAAATTCTTGTCAGCAACCCGGTAATCCTTGTTATTTTTTAAAAGCTCCACATACCCAAGGGCAAATTCCTTTGATTTAAAACCATGTACAACCACAAACTGGTCCTCTAGATTATAAATATCCTTAGAGACGCTATTCCTGTATTTTAAATCCGTAATTGATTTCTCCAAAAGCTCCATCAATTTTAGAGCCTTTTCATTATTGCTTCGTTTAAACGGGAACATCACTTTCCAATTGGAAGTTCCTTTAGAGTCGGTCTCTGGAGAAAATTCCTTTGGTTCCAATTTCGGTAATTGTTCGGATATCATCTGTTCTGCCTTTTTCCCTTCAGGATTGTTAGGATAAGTCAATGCTACATAGTTCAACGCCTCCTTGAAATCCTCATACCCCTGTAGTCTACCTATGGCATTAGCCTTTAACATCTCAAACTTTGGAACAATAGCATCACCAGTAAACCTGTTAATGTTTTCTTCTGCAGCTGTTATAACACTTAAGAATTCTTGGTCATTGAACTTTTTATACAGCGCTTCATAACGTTTATCCGGACTATCGGAATCATTTGCCAATATAGCTTGCGGATTCAAGAGTATTTCTGCGTAGCGAGAATCTGCATGATTCGCAATAATGTCGGCTTTCATGGCCGCCATTAACGGACTGCCTTCTTCTTCATATATTTTATACAAGTTGTATTTTGATGGAAGAATTAAACGTTCCTCTGGATTAGATGCCAATACATTTTCCAACTTTCCGGCCGCCAAAAGGTTTTCCTTAAATTTTTCCTTGTAAATCAACCCTAATTGATAATTTGCAAAATTACGTTCGGTTTTAAGACTGTCTATAATCGATACTTCTTTAGGTACGCGGTCCATATAGAAATCCAAAGAAAATTTTTCGTCTTCGGTCAGTTCTGCCTCCGAAGGAAGTTCGGCAACAAGCTCACCGGTAGCTTCGGAAGATCTGGCTACTGCCTTGTTAGACCAACGCCAATCGTCGGCCAGTTCCCTATTGCCCCATCTGTTCTTAAATTCATTCTGACCGTAACCTAGGCTGGTAATGTTATAAAAATAGAACTTACCTTTATTTTCCTTTCCCCCCTTGCTTTTTGCAAAGGATGCAAAACCTTCGGTTATCTTGTCTTTTTCCTTTTTTTGTGCTTCTTCTTTGGCCTTTTTAAGATCGGAGATGTGGTTTTCAAAATAAGCGATACGGTCATCAACGGGTAATTCGTAAATCGTAATGACACTGTCCGTGTACTGCACGATATCTTCATATTTGATAACGTCCTCCAGATTATCCAACTTCTTTCTGATGATTCTATATTTCTTGGTATTTTCGTCTAGGTTAGGTAAAACGCTATCGTAGTAGGCACCTGCATCCTTATAACTATTTCGGTCGAAATTATATTCTGCAAGGTTTTCATAGTTAAGGGCGTTCAGTTTGGGCGTATTTTGAGTTGCCCTAAGGGATTTGTTAAAATAGGCGACAGCTAAGCTGTCCGAACCTTGTTCCAAATGAAATTCTGCCACCTGCCTAAATATTTTATCCAAAAATGGTCTGTTTTCTCTATTTTCCTCTAATTCGGTCAAGTACTCCAGTACTTCTTCCTTATTATCATCAGTAATAGTAATGTTTCTAATTTTCTGTATCTCCGCATTGATCATATAGACCCTTGGTGATTTTCTATTTAATTCAATTACCTTGTCATAAGCATAGTTGGCACTGTCTTTATAACCAATTTGATTGTACAGCTGGCCAATAATATAGTAGTACCTCCCCTTTTCTGGATTTTGTTGCGTGTAATACGATGCTATCTTTAGATGTTGAATTGCCGTATCGGGCACATTCAGGTTTATATAAGCTTGAGCCAACATGGCACGCGCATCAGCATATTCTTGGTCTTTTAAGGTCTCATATTTCATTAAGCGCTTCAAGTTCTTAATCGCGAGGTCTTCGTTTTCCAACCTAATATTTACCTTTTCTCGCCAAATATTGGCCTCGTTCAACTTATCGCTCTGAGAATATTTGTTTAAAATGTAATTAAAAGCCTCTAGTGCAGGAATATAGCGTTCGTCAAAATACCTTGCCTTTCCAAGCAGCAGAAAAGCCTCATCTGTCTGAGGATTACGTTCCTCGTCCTTTATATCCATACTATGGCGTTGGATTGCCTTGGTAGCTTTTTCCTCTGCTAATAGAAAATTAGGGTTATTATCTTCAGAATCTAGCTTCACCTCTCCTGTAACCTTCAAGCGTTCTATAGGCAATACTTCCCAATAGTCGTCTCGGTAGCTATCGTTAAGTGCAACGCGACCTTCTTCAAAAGCAATATTACCATTGTATAAGGTATTATACTTGGTGTTTAAAGCGTGCCAGTTGCGGTTTAATGCCGCATCTTTTTTAGTAGAACAGGCATTGAAGATCAATGTTCCTAAAAGCAGCGCCGAAATGTATTTGATTTGAAACTTCAAAATTATATATATACGTATGTATGGTTAACTTAAAAATGGCCATATTATTATGTAGTTCATCGATAAAAGGATGATTTATATACTACAAGAATTCAGCTATAGGAAGATAGCGCAGCATTTTAAACAAACCCGATGGTCTGTTCTGCTCTTAGTTCTGCCTATCTGAAAGCTACTTACTGCGTTTTGTCGATGCTTTTTGGCCAACAATCCGATGCGTGTTAGACATCCTAAAACACAGTAAAACAATAAACCGACTTTACGGTCGGTTTATTCAAATTAGGGCAATTATCGATAAAATACATGTATTGAAACGTCTACAAAGGCATTTATCCGGCAAAAAAGGCCTCTAATTCCTTCAATGTTTCTGTAGAAGTCTGAATATCCTTCACTACCTCACCCTTGTTCAATACAACGATACGTTCGCAAACCTCCGTTACATGAATAAGGTCATGGCTAGAAACAAGTACGGTTACATTATCCTTATCCGCTAATTCTTTAATGATGCCTTTAAGCCTTATTTGCGTGGTAGGGTCTAAATTGGCAAAGGGTTCGTCTAAAATAACGACCTCTGGGTTGCCTATAAATGAGGCTACAATACCTGCTTTCTTCTGATTTCCTTTAGAAAGATCTCGCAGATACTTCTTCTGACCCAAAATTTCGCCATGGAAGAAATCTTCATATTCGGCCAACAAGGCATCCACATCGGCTTTATTTGCTCCTCTAAGGTCTCCGATAAAGTAGAAATACTCCTCTGGCGTTAAATACCCTATTAAAAAACTCTCATCTATAAAGGACGAAGTAAAGGGTTTCCAGGCTTCACTCGTATTTACTTGCACTTCATTGGACGTAATATAGCCAGAGCTCGGTTGAATTAAATCCAACAAAAGACTAAAAAAAGTTGTTTTACCCGCTCCGTTATTGCCCACCAAGCCAAAACTCTGTCCTTTGGGAATTTCTAAGTGCGCTATATCGAGTACAGTTTGCTTTCCGTACTTTTTAGTTAATTTTTCAGTTAGTATCATGGTTGTAAATTTTTAAGTTCAAATTCAAATATCAAGCTCAAGTCCAAAAATGTAGCTTGAATATGCTGTATGCTATTATTTCCTTACTACTTTTTACTGTCCTATTTCTTGTCTCTTGTCTCTTGTCTCTTGTCTCTTGTCTC
>CBDUKC010000197.1:0-6074 GCA_965367705.1 uncultured Maribacter sp.
TGTTTCACTTTAATGCTTGCTACTAAATATGTGTTTCATAGACACAAGAAACATTATTAGTTATATGTACCTTGATTAAAAAAATATCAGAATAGAAACATAGTCAGCTTACGCTTTTTTCACATTTACCATATTGTCTATCACTACGATGATAAAAATTGTCGGGAACACACAGAAATAAATTACGCTCAAAATTTATATCTTTAGAAAAACCAAAAAATAAACCTCTCAAAATGAAACGAGTAACGAATAGCCTCATCAATGTAAAATTTGGAAAAATTATTCTTCTTTTTATAGTTCCAATGATCTTTCATTCTTGTGAGGAGCAGAAAAAGGATGACACTCCGTGGATTCAACTTTTTGATACTGAAACCCTAAACGGTTGGACACAAAAAGGCGGTGAAGCTGTGTATAAGGTTCGAGAAGGTACTATTGTAGGGACCACCGTGTCAGATACGCCAAACTCTTTTTTAACATCAGATAAAATGTATGGAGACTTCATTTTGGAGCTCGATTACAAAGTTGATCCAAGTATGAATTCAGGCATTCAAATACGAAGCAATAGCTATCCCTATTACAGAGATGGACAGGTACATGGGTATCAAATTGAAATAGATCCGTCCGACAGAGCTTGGAGTGCAGGTGTTTATGACGAAGGCAGAAGAGGATGGTTACATCCATTAGCCGATGAAAATACAGCTGCAAAAAAAGCATTCAAACAAAACGATTGGAACCACTATCGTATTGAAGCCTTAGGAGATACACTTAAAACCTGGATTAACGGAGTACCAGCCGCGCATTTAGTTGACGACCAAACGGTAAGTGGATTCATTGGACTACAAGTACATAGTATCGGAAAAGATCAAGAACCAGGAACTGAAATCATTTGGAAAAATATTCGCATCCTTACCGATAGCTTAGAAAATTACGCCCAAAAAAGTCCTTTACCATTAGTAGACAAAACCAATCAGTTAACTAAAAATGAGGCTGACCAAGGTTGGAAAATGCTTTGGGACGGTAAAACGACCGAAGGCTGGAGAGGTGCTAGATTGGAAAGTTTTCCGGATAAAGGTTGGAAGATTGAAGATGGCGTGCTAAAAGTGTTATCCTCAGGTGGAGAAGAATCGGCCGCGGGTGGTGATATCGTAACAAGAGAAAAATATGGTGATTTTGAATTAATGCTGGATTTTAAACTGACAGAAGGTGCCAACAGTGGTATTAAATACTATGTTGATTCTGAATTGAACAAAGGCCCAGGGTCTTCTATTGGTTTGGAGTACCAACTATTGGACGATGACAGACACCCTGACGCAAAATTAGGAAATCATGAAGGAAGTAGAACGGTAGCTTCACTCTACGACCTCATACAAGCGGATGTCAATAAACCTATCAAGCCCATTGGAGAATGGAATACGGCACATATCATTTCAAAAAATAATCAAGTGACTCATTTCCTTAACGGAGCTAAAGTTTTAGAATATGAACGTAAAAGTGATGCTTATAGAACGCTGGTAGCCAATAGCAAATATGTTACTTGGCCCAATTTTGGGGAATTGGACAGCGGCCAAATTCTATTACAGGACCACGGAGACCATGTAAGCTTTAAGAATATTAAAATTAAGCCACTAACCAACAACTAAATCATGACGAACAATAGAAGAGATTTTATCAAAAAGACAACGGCAGGGTCCTTAGCCTTAACCTTAGGTGGACTCCCATTTACCGCTTTGGGGAATACAAGAATAGTAGGTGCCAATGACCATATCAATTGTGCTGTAATTGGTGTACGTAGTAGGGCAAAAGCACATGTTAGGGCAATACATGCTAACACCAATGCTAAAATCCTTTATAATTGTGATGTTGATGACCTAATTATAGAAGAACATAATATTTGGTGTCAAAAGACCATTGGTTATGTCCCTAAGGTTGAAAAAGATTTTAGAAAAATATTGGAGGACAAAGATGTAGATGCAGTTTTCATAGCTACACCGGAACATTGGCATGCTCCAATGGCTATTATGGCAATGCAAGCAGGTAAACATGTGTATATAGAAAAGCCTTGTAGTCATAATCCACACGAAAACGAGCTTCTGGTAGCCGCTCAAAATAAATATGGAAAAAAGGTTCAGATGGGGAACCAACAGCGGTCAGCAAGAACCTCGATACAAGCAATAAAAGATATAAGAGCTGGTGACATTGGAGAAGTCTATAAAGGGGAGGCTTACTATTCCAACAACAGAGGTTCTATTGGTAAGGGCAAGGAAATTGCCGTTCCAAAAACACTGGATTGGGATTTATGGCAAGGCCCGGCACCACGGGAGAATTATAGAGACAATATACACCCATATAACTGGCATTGGTTCAAAACTTGGGGCACGGGAGAAATGCACAACAATGGAACCCACGAGGTAGATATCTGCCGTTGGGCATTGGGTGTAGATTTACCAGAAAGTGTAACTTCCTTCGGTGGGAAATATACCTATAACGACGATTGGGAATTTGTAGATAATCAGCAGGTAACCTTTAAGTATCCAGATAATAAATTTATTACATGGACGGGACACAGCCGCGGTGTCATAATGCCAGAACAACCCGGTCGCGGAATAACCATTTACGGTAGTCAGGGCATCATACAACTCGACCGAAATTTTTACAAACAATTTGATTTACAGGGAAATCCCGTAAAGTTGGAATTTGAAAAGGCCCAAAGTGCCACCACCAACACCCGTGGGGAAGGAAATTTAGATGTAGATCATGTAGGTAACTTTTTTGATGCCATTCGTAGTGATACTTCTTTACATGCCGAAATCAACGATGCCAGTATTTCTACCATGCTATGTCACCTTGGAAACATGGCACAGGATGCCGGTGAAACTTTGAAAGTTGACCAAAAAACTGGAAAGGTACTTAATAATGAAAACGCTATGAAAAGCTGGAAAAGGGAGTATGCCAAAGGTTGGGAGCCGAAACTCTAAACTCGTTTAAATTTTAGTATGGAGGATGTGTAAATCGAATTTTATACATCCTCTTTTTTTATTGACTTTTCTCCTTTTGAAAACCTTAGGTTCTTACATATTTCTGCGATACTGTCCACCTACCTCAAATAGCGCGTTGGTAATCTGACCTAAGGAGCAACGTTTACCTACTTCCATAAGGGTTTCAAAGATATTTCCGTTGGTCATAGCTGTTTTTCTAAGTTCATCTAACAAAACATCTTGGTTTGCGCTTTTGTGCAGATTTTCCAATGTTTTAATTTGATGTTCTTTCTCCTCCGTTGTGGCCCTAATCACCTCGTCTGGGAGTATGGTAGGAGAGCCTTTAGAACTCAAAAATGTATTTACCCCTATAATAGGAAAGTCTCCATTGTGTTTCAGTGTTTCATAATGTAAACTCTCTTCTTGAATCTTATTTCGCTGGTACATTGTTTCCATAGCACCTAGAACGCCTCCTCTTTCAGTTATTCTATCAAACTCTAGTAAAACAGCTTCTTCGACTAAATCCGTCAGCTCTTCAATGATAAAAGAACCTTGAAGCGGGTTTTCGTTTTGGGTAAGCCCTAATTCCTTATTGATAATTAATTGAATGGCCATGGCCCTTCTTACCGAATCCTCGGTTGGCGTGGTA
Organism: uncultured Maribacter sp.; assembly: GCA_965367705.1. Lineage (GTDB taxonomy): Bacteria > Bacteroidota > Bacteroidia > Flavobacteriales > Flavobacteriaceae > Maribacter. Next base: position 3,625 of record CBDUKC010000197.1, read on the forward strand.
ATGGCTTCATCATATGCATTTGTATGTAATGAATTACAATTATCATAAATAGCATATAAGGCCTGTAATGTCGTACGGATATCATTAAAGTCTATTTCCTGTGCATGCAAACTTCTACCAGAGGTCTGAATATGGTATTTCAGCATCTGTGCACGCTCGTTAGCTCCATATTTAAGTTTCATTGCCTTTGCCCATATCTTTCTTGCTACCCGACCTATAACAGCATATTCGGGATCTATTCCATTAGAAAAGAAAAAGGACAAATTAGGTCCAAAAGCGTTTATATCCATTCCTCTAGAAAGGTAATACTCTACGTATGTAAACCCGTTGGACAAGGTTAAGGCCAGTTGAGTAATAGGATTGGCTCCTGCTTCCGCAATATGATATCCAGAAATAGAAACCGAATAAAAATTACGTACCGCATTCGTAATAAAATACTCCTGCACATCACCCATAAGTCGCAGTGCAAATTCGGTAGAAAAAATACAGGTATTCTGTGCTTGATCTTCCTTTAGTATATCTGCTTGCACCGTACCCCTGATTTCGGATATGGTTTTCATTTTTATTTTTTGATATATGGCTGCAGGCAATACCTGATCCCCTGTTACCCCCAAAAGGAACAAACCTAATCCATCGTTTCCTTTAGGTAGTTCACCATGGTATTGTGGTCGCTGCTTGTCCTTATAAATTGAGTTTATTTTTTCCGTTACCGCTTCATCCAATCCGTTTGCTCTAATGTATAATTCACATTGTTGATCTATGGCAGCGTTCATAAAAAAGGCCAATAACATGGGGGCAGGTCCATTGATGGTCATACTCACAGAAGTCATTGGGTCGGACAAATTAAAACCTGAATAGAGTTTTTTTGCATCGTCCAAACAACAAACACTTACGCCTGCATTACCTATTTTACCATAAATATCAGGTCTGTAATCTGGATTGTTCCCATAAAGGGTAACGCTATCAAAAGCGGTAGATAATCGCTTAGCAGGAAGCCCCATGCTTACATAGTGAAACCTCCGGTTGGTTCGCTCTGGACCTCCTTCACCGGCAAACATACGTGTTGGATCCTCTGCCGTCCTTTTAAAGGGATATAATCCTGCGGCAAAAGGAAATTCACCAGGCACGTTTTCTTGTAAAATCCATTGTAATAAATCTCCCCAAGCTTCGTATTTTGGTAATGCTATTTTTGGTATTTGCGAGTGGGAAAGCGATGTAGTGTGCGTATCGATTTTTAATTCCTTGTCACGTACTTTAAAGGTGTATACCGGATTTTTATAGCTGGCAACTTTATCTTGCCATTCAAGAATCACCTTCCAATTATAGGGGTCTAGGTCTAGCTTTACCCTATCGAACTCCGCCAACAACAGTTTGCATAAATCAGCTGTTTCTTTCGTACGAGTGCTATCGGTTCCTAAATCTAAACCTTGTGTTGCAAGTGCTACGGTAGCTCCACTAACAGATTCTAAGGTCTTATAAATACCAAATAGTTTTTGAGCTGTTTTAGATTGTTCCAGCACAGTTGCGTCATACCCTCGATTACTTTCGGCTATTTCAGAAAGGTAACGTGTTCTCGCTGGCGGTATCACATAAATTTTCTCACTTGAGCCTACGGCAAAATCAAAGGAGGTTTTTAATTTTGCCTTTGTTTTTTCAACCAGTTCTTCTAGCACTGCAACATACAAACGATTCATTCCAGGGTCGTTGAACTGAGAGGCAATGGTTCCAAACACTGGTAAATCTTCTTGCTTGGCATCCCAAAGATTATGATTGCGCATGTATTGCTTTTTCACATCGCGCAAAGCATCCAAAGCGCCTCTTTTATCAAACTTGTTTATGGCCACTAGATCAGCAAAGTCTAGCATATCAATCTTCTCTAGCTGGGTAGCCGCTCCAAACTCCGGCGTCATTACGTAGAGCGATACATCACTGTGCTCAATAATTTCGGTATCTGATTGACCAATTCCCGAAGTTTCCAGAATAATTAGGTCAAAATGCGCAGCCTTCAATACTTCAACAGCTTTGTTGACATGTTTAGACAAAGCGAGATTCGATTGCCGAGTTGCCAAACTCCGCATATAGACTCTAGAATTATTGATAGCATTCATACGTATTCGATCGCCTAACAAGGCGCCTCCTGTTTTCCGTTTTGATGGGTCCACAGAGATAATTCCCAAAGTTTTATCTGGAAAATCCATTAAAAAACGCCGTACCAATTCATCTACCAAAGAGGATTTACCTGAGCCACCAGTCCCAGTAATTCCTAACACAGGTGTTTTAGAATCCTTTGCTGATACCTCCACCGCGTCCAATGCATATTTGGCCAAATTGGGAAAATTCTCTGCTGCAGAAATAAGTTTGGCAATGGCCTTATGATTTCTTTCCGGAAGTCTTTCCACTTCATTGTCGATACTATCCCCAACTGGAAAGTCCGACTGTTGTACCAAATC
>CBDUKC010000198.1:0-6061 GCA_965367705.1 uncultured Maribacter sp.
CGGTTTTCATTTTGGGTAAGTAGTAATTCATCAGCCAGTAATAAGGATTCTGCCTCATAAAGGTCAGCACCCGCCATAAGACCAAGCTCAATCTGTTTCTTTACTAGCGCATAATTGGTTTCGGAAATTTCTAACTGCTCTTTTGAAATAGTGATTAAACCCTCAATAAATTGAATATCGTAATAGGCGCTCATTACCCTAAAGGCTAATAAATATTTTTGTTGTAAACTTTCTTCTTTAGTTGCTCTGAATAAGTACTTAGAGGCCTTAATCCTGTTCAATTTTTGAAAACCTTGAAAAATATCTAAAGATGCGCTTAGCGAATAGTTATTAGAAAAAAGATCAGTGTTTACAATAGTATTATCGTTGGGATCTATTTGGCGTCCAAAACTAATGCCATAATCTACAAAACCATTAACGTTAGGTAAGAGGTCTCGCACTGATTGGCGATAAGATTCCCTATTAGATTGTTCTGTAAATTCAAAATCGTTTAGCTGTAGATTATGCTCTAAAGCATGAGCGATACATGCCTCTAAAGTCCATTGTTGTTGCGCCATTCCTTTAAGGCCCAAGACAAGAGAAAAAACTACTATTAATTTAATTTTTAGATTCATATCATTATTACTGTGCCAAAAGATATACTAGATACGTGCCATAAATACATAGTGTTGATATTCAACAACTTAACTTATTTTTAAATTATCTAGGCAAAATGAAGTGTAAAATAAATATACAGATATTGTCAAAAATTTGGACAGATTGTAAAACATATTGATTTTCATTTGTAGTTTTAAGGGTAACAGCATACCTGTACCCTGACACGGTATGTATTTTTGTAAAAGAGTAGTTACACTATAACGAATTAAGAACCTGATGGCATGACTGATGCAAACATCCTTGTAATTGACGATAATAAAAGTGTACTCAGTGCGTTGGAGATACTCTTACAGTTTGAACATAAGAGTGTACAGACTATTTCCAATCCCAATCAGATTTCATCCTTTCCAAACCTTAACGATATTGATATTATCCTTTTGGATATGAATTTTTCAGCAGGTGTGAACACAGGTAACGAAGGCTTATATTGGCTGCGCGAAATAAAAAAGAAAGCTTCACATATATCGGTTATTATGATGACCGCTTATGGAGCTATTGACCTTGCGGTTGAAGCTTTAAAGGAAGGTGCTTCTGACTTTATCCTGAAACCTTGGAATAATGAACGTTTATTGACAACCGTAAAATCTGCCTACGAACTTAGAAAAAGCAAAAAAGAAATTACCCAACTAAAACAAAACGAAAGTAATCTAAAGCAAGTTATCAATCAGAATAAAAATTATATCGTAGGTACTTCAAAAGCACTAAATTCGGTACTAAACCTTGTTCAGAAAGTAGCAAAAACAGATGTAAATGTTTTAGTGACCGGGGAGAACGGAACGGGAAAGGAACTTATTGCTAGGGAATTACATAAATGTTCTAGAAGAAACAATGAGGTTTTTATTTCCGTTGATATGGGTTCCATTTCAGAAAATCTTTTTGAAAGCGAATTATTTGGCCACGTTAAAGGCTCTTTTACAGATGCCAAAGAAGATAGGGTTGGAAAATTTGAAGCAGCCAATGGAGGCACTTTATTCTTAGACGAAATAGGCAACTTATCGCTACAGACCCAGGCCAAATTGTTATCTGCTATACAAAACAGGGTGATTGTTAGAGTTGGCTCCAATAAGCCTATTAGCGTAGATATTCGACTAGTCTGTGCCACTAACTGCAATTTAGATCAGATGGTAGTCGACGGGCTTTTTAGGGAAGATTTACTTTACAGGATAAATACAATTCGGGTAGAAGTTCCACCGCTTAGAGAGCGGGAAGGTGATGTGCTCGTGCTTGCTGATTTTTACCTGAACAAATTCGTAAATAAGTATGGAAAACCAGGTCTTAAAATAAATCAAGCTGCACAAGAGAAACTAATGGCTTACCATTGGCCAGGAAATATTAGAGAACTACTTCACACGATGGAACGTTCTGTAATCCTGTCCGAAGGGAATGTGCTGAAACCTGCTGATTTCCTTTTGGAAGTAGGCAACACCATCTCCATGGAGAACGGACCGAGCACCTTAGAAGAAATGGAATTGCTAATGATTACCCAAGCATTAAACCAGAATGATGGTAATTATAGTGCTGCTGCAGAACAGCTGGGGATTTCTAGGCAAACCCTTTATAATAAATTGAAGAAAAAAGTAGGTTAAATTTTAATGAACAGGCAAGCTCATTGATTAGAATTTTGAATTTGAACTTAAAGAATGGTAAGTCGTAATATCTATTTGCAATTGGTGGTTAGGGTACTTTTAATGACCCTTACGGTTGTCATAGCAACCTATTTTCTATTCAATAAACAATATATCGCTGGTGGTATTGGTGTAATTATTATGATGTTCCAAACAGCTGGACTTATCAATTATGTAAACCAAACCAACCGTAAAATTGCCTATTTCTTCGATGCCATTAAAAACGAGGATTTCACCCTCAGATTTCCAGAAAAATTAAGTACAAAGTCGTTGGATGAGCTCAATCACAGTTTGAATATGCTCAACTCCATGATTCAAGACATCCATATCAAAAAACAAGCACAGGAGCAGTATTACCAAGAAATTTTAAGGCAAGCAGACATTGGAATATTTACCATAAATTCCAAGGGTCATATTCTTTACGCAAACCCAACGGTTCAGGAACTACTGAACTATAGACCGCTAAACCATGTGAAGCAGTTGAACCAAGTAGACAAAGACCTTTATGCGCTCTTTGCCGACCTAAAGCCTTTTGATAATATCATTTTTAAATTGGGTAACGAGCGGGGCAAAAAGGAATTAAGCTTAAAATGCACACCCATTACTATAGAAGAACAAAAACTACTTTTGGTAGTGGCACATGATATTCATAAGGAACTCGACGAGAAAGAAACAGATTCTTGGGTTAAGCTTATCCGCGTGCTTACGCATGAGATAATGAATACGATTACCCCAATAACCTCTATTTCAGAATCGATACTCAATTACTTTAAAAAGGACAGCGATTTGGAAATACCAACTCATTTTTCCGAACAACAAATCAAAAACACTACTAAGGGATTGCAAGTAATCAAAGAACAGGGATCGGATTTAATGAGTTTTGTGCAATCCTATCGTACTTTTTTAAGCATTCCAGAACCAGATCGAGAATTGGTGCCCGCGAAGGGACTATTGGAAAAGATAACCTTATTACTTCATGAACAAAAAGAAGATTCCAGTATTACTATCAACAGCCAAATAGAGCCAATTGGACTCGAATTCTACATCGATCAAAAACAACTAACACAAGTATTATTAAATTTAGGGAAGAATGCAAAACAATCGTTAGAAGGAATAGACGATGGATACATTGATTTTACAGCTGGAATAAATACTATGAACAAGAAATATATTCAAGTTACCGACAACGGTGCTGGAATTCCAGAAAATCTAATCGATGAAATTTTCGTTCCTTTCTTTACCACGAAAAATACAGGGACCGGCATTGGACTCAGTTTATCTAAACAAATTATGAGACTCCACGGGGGCAGTATTAATGTATCCTCAAATAAGACCACGCAATTCACGCTTACCTTCGATTAGGAATCTTGTGATGTTCCTAGTTCTTTCCAAGGATCCCAAAAATAGGTATCTAAATTCTGGATTTGATTTTCTTTTACTGTAACACCTTCGCTCTCCAATAATTGCTGCATTAGATTCGTGCCGTCAAAATGATGCTTTCCGGTTAATAGGCCTTGTTTATTGACTACCCTATGCGCGGGAACGTCTTGTACACCATGCGAAGCGTTCATAGCCCAACCTACCATTCTTGCGCTTCGAGCGGCTCCTAAATATGTAGCAACTGCTCCATATGACGTTACCCTACCGTAAGGAATCTGTTTAACTACTTCATATACCTTTGAGAAAAAATTAGTGTTATCTGACATTTTAAGTATAGTAAACTCTAACAATTGTAATTATGAATAACACGAGCATTAAAACTCCTAGAATATAATTAGCATTCTTAGCAAATTTGTTAGTCTTGTGTTCCAGTTTGTTAAAATAAAAAACGTAAAGATATAGCACAGAAAAAGTGCCTGTACCCGCAGCCAAAACAAAAGTTGCAATATCCAAAATCTGGAATTTTATCCAACCGGATGCGTTCCACATAATATTTAATCCGCTGTAATATGGAATCGTTAGCAAGTTAACCCCTGCTAGGAATAGTCCCTTAAAATAACTGCTCCTCTTGCTTATTTTTATAGCCTTAATTTTTTTCTTTTTATTACTTCTGGCTGCCATAAAAAAGTAAATCGCCAGCGTTGCAAAAACTACAATAGCAATTTTTAGCAATACGGCAACCACATCTGGATTTTTATGTAAAAACTTGGAAATGAAGACTGCGATTGTAGCCTGCATCATAATCATAGTTGAGACCCCTAGGCTAAACACAATACCATTTAGCTTATCCTTTTCTACACTAGTCTTAGCCGCATTTACATTCAATAACCCGGGCGGAACTGTGGCCATAAAAGCAGCTGAAAAGGTGGCGAAAAATAAAATCAACAGGTGTTGCATAGCATTAATTTACCCGAAACTGGATATACGTAATTGGTTTTCCTTTTTCAAGGTACTGATTTTCATAGAATGTTTGTAGCTCTAATACCTCTTTAGGGCTTCCTTCATTCTTATATATATCGTGGTTTGCGTAAATAACTTCATTCCCAGCTCCATGCAACAACCCAAGTGTATAGCCATGCATGAATTCACTATCTGTCTTTAAATGCATTAGCGCACCTGGTTTTAGAACTTTTTCATATCGATCTAAAAAAACCTGATTCGTCATACGGTGCTTGGTCCGCTTATATTTTATTTGAGGATCTGGAAATGTAATCCAAATCTCGGAGACTTCATTTTCTGCAAATAATTGGTCAACCAATTCGATTTGACTTCTCAGAAAAGCTACATTATCCAGCCCCTCTTCCAAAGCTGTTTTAGCTCCTCGCCAGAAACGAGCTCCCTTTATATCTATTCCAATGAAATTTTTGTCGGGAAATAATTTCGCAAGACCAAGGGTGTATTCGCCTTTACCGCAACCTAATTCTAACACTATAGGATTGTCATTACCAAAATGGTATTTCCAAATTCCACGTTTGGAAAAGCCCTTTTCTACTTCATCCCTAGTAGGTTGAATTACATTTTTAAAGGTTTCGTTTTCCTTAAATCGTTTAAGCTTGTTCTTACTTCCCACAATACATAGTATAAGAATGCAAAGCTACTAAAAATAAGAGCTCTCACAGTTATTCCTTATCCTCAATTCCTAGATCACCCTTCTCCAAAGTAAATGAAAATTCAGAACCTACCCCTAATACGCTTTCCACATATATCTTTTCTCCGTGGGCTTCTATCACATGCTTAACTATGGCAAGTCCTAGTCCGGACCCACCTTCCTTTCTACTCCTATTTTGATCCACCCTATAAAATCGTTCGAACAATCTCGTAATATGCTCTTTTGGTATTCCATCACCATTATCAGTTACACGAACAATCACCTTATTCTTGACCAAGTCTTCTACACTTACTTCGGTAGTTCCGTTATCATTTCCATACTTTATCGAGTTTACCAATAGATTAGTCAGTACTTGCTGTATTTTTTCCCTATCACCGTATACCATAAGTGGTTTATCATAAGGGATATCAAAAGTTAATACAATATTATTTTTAGCTGCCTTCATTTCTAAAAGGTCAAAAACACTCTGTATGAGTTCAATAATATCAAAATTTTGCTTATCCAGTCGTAAATCACCAACTTCCAGTTTGGTAATAAGGTCTAAATCCTTTACAATATATATAAGTCTGTCTACTGCTTTGTTAGCTCGTGAAATGTATTTTTTTCTCACGTTTTTATCATCTATTGCGCCATCTAAAAGCGTTTCCAAATAGCCTTGAACAGTAAACAAAGGAGTCTTTAGTTCATGGGAAACATTCCCTAAAAAATCCTTTCGATATTCCTCTCTAAT
>CBDUKC010000199.1:0-6048 GCA_965367705.1 uncultured Maribacter sp.
AATCTTAAAGTAGAGATTGATTTAGTCGAAGAACAAAACTAAACGAACGTAAAAACCACAACAGATAGTAGTTTTTTATGGAAGAGAATGAAGAAGGTTTGAATTTGCCTGCTGATGATGAAAACCAATCGGAGAATGAGCATGGCTTGAATGAAAATCATGATGCTCCTTCCCAAGGTGAATTGGACGGTAGTGCTGCGGAAGAGCCTGCTATTGAAGAGGAAGAGGATATAGCCTTGACAAAGGTTACGGGCATGTACAAGGATTGGTTCCTTGATTATGCATCGTATGTAATTTTAGAACGTGCGGTGCCTGCTATAGAAGATGGTTTTAAGCCGGTGCAACGTCGGATTATGCATGCGCTAAAGGAATTAGATGATGGACGTTACAATAAAGTAGCGAACGTTGTTGGACATACCATGCAATACCATCCCCATGGCGATGCTAGTATTGCTGATGCTATGGTGCAAATGGGTCAAAAAGACCTATTGATCGATACACAAGGAAACTGGGGTAATATATTAACAGGCGATAGGGCTGCAGCATCCCGTTATATTGAGGCGCGACTATCAAAATTTGCCTTGGATGTTGTTTTTAGTCCTAAAATCACGGAATGGCAACAATCCTATGACGGCAGAAAAAAGGAGCCTGTAAACCTTCCGGTCATGTTTCCCTTGTTATTGGCCCAAGGCGCAGAAGGTATTGCGGTAGGACTATCTACCAAAGTACTTCCACATAATTTTATCGAGCTCATAGATTCCTCTATAAAACACCTAAAAGGACAACGTTTTAAACTATTTCCAGACTTCCCTACAGCCGGAATTATTGATGTTAATAACTACAATGATGGACTTCGAGGCGGAAAAATACGAGTACGTGCTAGAATAGCTAGCTTAAATAAAAATACGCTGGTTATCAGTGAAATACCTTATGGAACCAATACTTCTACTTTAATAGATTCTATTCTAAAAGCCAACGATAAAGGAAAGATTAAGATTAAGAAAATAGAGGATAACACAGCAGCAGATGTAGAGATTTTGGTGCACCTGCCATCTGGGATATCACCGGATAAAACCATTGATGCGCTCTATGCGTTTACGGCTTGCGAATCTTCTATCTCTCCATTAGGTTGTATTATAGAAGATAATAAACCCCTTTTTATAGGGGTAACGGAAATGCTGAAGCGCTCTACGGACGCAACGGTAGAATTATTACGCCAAGAGCTGGAAATTCAACTTTCAGAACTCGAAGCACAGTGGCATGCTGCCTCGTTGGAAAGAATCTTTATCGAGAATAGAATTTACCGTGACATTGAAGAAGAAGAAACCTGGGAAGGTGTAATCGCTGCGATTGCTAAAGGTTTGGCTCCCCATACAAAGCATTTAAGACGAGACGTAACCGAAGATGATATTCTACGTTTAACGGAAATCAAAATTAAGAAAATATCAAAATTTGATTTAGGTAAGGCGCAGGAATTTCTAGACAATTTAGAAGAGAAAATTGCGGAGGTAAAGCATCATCTTGCTAATTTGGTAGAATGGGCAATTGCTTATTTCAATAGACTAAAAACGACTTACGGAAAGGGTAGGGAACGCAAATCGGAAATTCGAGTATTCGATGATATCGAAGCTACTAAGGTAGCCATACGAAACACTAAATTATACGTGAATAGAGAAGAAGGTTTTGTTGGAACTTCTTTAAAACGGGATGAATATGTAACCGACTGTAGTGATATTGATGATATAATCGTATTTACCAAAGACGGTAAAATGCAAGTCGCCAAGGTAGATTCCAAGATATTTGTGGGTAAGAATATTATTCACGTCGCCGTCTTCAAGAAAAAGGACAAGCGCACCATTTATAATATGATGTACAAGGATGGCAAGGGTGGTCCAACCTATGTAAAGCGTTTTAACGTCACTTCAATGACTAGGGAAAAGCTATATGACCTTACTGCGGGTAGCCCAAACTCAGATGTGCTCTATTTTTCTGCAAATCCTAATGGTGAAGCAGAAGTGGTAACGGTAAATCTTCGTCAGGCAGGAAGCATTAAAAAGTTAAAATGGGATGTTGATTTCGCCGATGTACGGATTAAGGCAAGAACTTCAAAAGGGAACATCGTAACCAAGTATACGGTAAAGCGTATAGAGCTTAAGGAAAAGGGTGTTTCTACCTTAAAGCCGCGTAAGATTTGGTTCGACGACGTTGTCAGACGCTTGAATGTTGATGGAAGAGGAGAGCTTATTGGAGAATTCAAAGGTGAAGACCTCTTGTTGGTCGTTACACAAAAAGGTGTTGCAAAAACCATGTTACCCGTTCTTACGGCCCACTTTGAGGACGACATGATTGTATTGGAAAAATGGAATCCCAAGAAACCAATCTCCGCTATCTATTGGGAAGGGGAAAAAGAACGTTTCTATGTGAAACGCTTTTTGATTGAAAATGAAAACCGGGAAGACGCTTTTATTTCAGAGCATCCTAAGTCCTATCTAGAACTAGTTTCGACAGACTGGCGCCCAATGATAGAAATGGAATTTCCTAAGCCCCGCGGAAAGGAGCCAAAAGAAAACCAAGCAATTGATATAGAAGATTTTATAGCTGTTAAGGGAATGAAAGCTTTAGGTAATCAATTGACATCCGAAAAGGTTAAAAACCTTAATTTGTTGGAGGCACTGCCCTACGAAGAACCTCCAGTGGCCGAGGCAAATGATATGGAGGTTGTAGATGAAGAAAACATATCCGACAAAAAAGAAGCCAAACAAACAGGTGGGGATTCGCAAGAGGACAAGCCTTCAGGTCCTAACGAGGAAGACGGAGAGGGACAAATCACACTTTTCTAGTAGCGATTATGAAAAGCCTTTTTAAAGAATTCAAGAATTTTGCCGTTAAAGGAAACATGATCGATATGGCCATTGGTATCATCATCGGTACTGCTTTTAACAATGTGGTGAATGCGCTCGTTAAAAAAATAGTGATGCCGCCACTTTCCTTATTAACGGATGGTGTAAATCTAAGCAACAAGAAAATGATTTTAAGAAATGCTTCAGAGGGCACTGAAGAAGTGGCCATAGGTTACGGAGAGTTTCTTGAAGTAATGATTGATTTTACTATCGTTGCCTTTACAATTTTCATCGTGCTAAAGTTTGTAAATAGGTTCAAGGACAAGGCAGAAGACCCAGCCAATAAAGAGGTGGAAACACCAAAGCAGATAGAGTTGCTATCCAACCTTGAAAAACTGATGAAGGAGCAAAATCAGATTTTAAAAAATTCAAAAGAAGAATAGCTTGTTTAGGGTTGAGTGTACGATCTCAATTTTTCAAAAGCCAAAGGTTAAACAAGTTGTTGTTTGGCTACATTAATAGTTATATTTATCAAAAATTGAATTGAAGAAATGGATTTGACGAACCCTTTGGTGTATGGCGCACCTTGTTTTATAATATTTATACTCCTAGAACTTACCTACAGCAAAAATCATGATGAACATCATGACCTTTATGATTGGAAAGATCTTTTTGCAAGTGGTTTTATGGGTGTTGGTTCTGCAATTTTAGCGGCACTTTTAAAGGTAGTATCTGCGATTGTCATCTTTACTTTTGTGTATGATTTGTTTAATCCTTTAGTAGATGGGGTTCGCACCCATGTACTTGGATACGAATCTTTTGGGTATGCATGGTATGTCTGGTTGCTATGTCAATTAGCCGATGATTTTACATACTACTGGTTTCATAGAGCGAACCATGAAATACGCATATTGTGGGCTGCGCATATCGTTCATCATTCTTCCGATAACTTCAATCTGGGTACAGCAGTGCGCAATGGTTGGTTTACGTTACTTTATAAGCCCTTTTTCTATATGTGGATGCCGGCACTTGGTTTTGCTCCAGAGATGGTGGTGTTTTGCTTAGGAATAGAAGCCTTATGGCAGTTCCAATTGCACACGGTGTTACTGCCTAAACTTGGTATCTTCGAGAAGTTTATGAACACCCATACTATGCATCAGGTCCATCATGCGCAAAATGTTGAATATTTGGATAAGAACCATGGAGGCTTCTTGAATATTTTCGATAGAATGTTCGGTACTTGGTTACCCTTGGATGATAGCATTGATGTGAAATACGGTGTTATACACGCCCCAAGTTCAAATAACCCAATTGTTATTTTAACCCATGAGTTTAAGGATATTTGGAACGATACAAAAAAGTCTAGCAAGATAAGCGATAAGCTTATGTATATTTTTGGCCCTCCAGGATGGAGCCACGATGGCAGTACCATGACCGTAAAGCAGCAGCAGCGACTCTTTAAGGAACAAAAGACCAAGAATCCCGAAGTTGCTTTTAGTAGGCCTAATTGACATAGGGATGAGGATTGACTATCTTATGATTGTATCAATTGTTTAGTGTTGAATCCTAAACCTATCACTTACAAACGGGTCGTTTAAATTGTGGATATTTTTACCTGCTGAAAACCTAGTTTGTGTAATTTTCCTAAAAAGTTTTATCATTGGTATGGTAGTAGGTCATAATGATGGCTTACAGTTGCGCTATGATTTCGTAGCGATAAAGGCATTAAGGTTTTTCGGTCTGGAAAACTAGCCTTATAAAAATAAGAATATTCAAGGTAGGGGAGGCGCAGCTAGGAATTAAAGATAGCGCTAGCGAACATTTTTATTTAGTTCGTCTTAATTAGAAGTCCATCTGCACACGAATTGCATTCGATTGATACATCCAACTAATGCTTTATTAATTGAAAACTTAGAATTTTTGTTGATATTCCACTAAGGTGGCAGGTACGAATTTCCCCATTAGCATGAGCATCCTTTCTTGTTTTGGTATGGAGATTAGTTAGCTAAAGCTTTACCCAAAGATTCTCCCATATTAAAAAAGTATCCAAAAGCGAGCATAAGTATTACCATAGCAGCAATAATATACCAAGGATTTAGTTTCTTAGACTTATTCATAATAACCATACATTTTATCGACCAAAAATTATACGATAACGGGAATATACATTCCACGTCTATATATTCTAAAAGAAGACATTAAAAAGCTTCCATAACACCAAAATAAACCCCTTGATTGCCATCAACACCTATAGCATAATCTAGCCTTAAGTTAATTTTTTTAGCCTTAGAAACCATATATCTGAGTCCTAAACCACCACTTGGCAGCCAGTCACGTTCAAATGCTTCTTCTCCATTATTATCATTTCCCCAAACACTTCCTGTTCCTCCAAAAAATACAGCTCCCCATTTTTTATAAAATGGCCAACGGTATTCAGCTTGAAGAGCCACCATATTTTTGCCCTTATACTTACCTGCTTCATAACCCCTTAAGCTATTGCGTACACCATAAATTTGGTAACCATCGAAGGGAACATCACCAAAAGCAAAACCACCTGATAGATTAAAAGCTAGAATCTGATTATTATTCACTGTATGGAAATATGAAAATTTATAATCAGTATCTACATAATCGTTATCACTACCTAGCCAGCCTGCGTTCAATTTAGGACGGACACTAAAAGTGAATCCTCTGGTTGGGTAATATACATAATCTCTATTATCAAACGAAAAATTGAGACCTACGCTGGAAATAAAATTATCTTCAATACCATTTTGTTCAAAGAAATCTTCGGTAAAATCGTTTTCTTCTTGTGAACCTTGGTCAAATTTATATTTGGTTTTTGTGCCGAGGTATAAAGCACCTATGTAAAAATCGCCTACTACTTTTCGGCTATATTCTAAAGTCAAAAAACTTCGAAGTTCTGAATATACCAACCTCAAATCATTCCCTTGTTCGGTATAATCAAAGTCATTATTAATACGTAAGGTTCCAACGCCCACAGAAGCTCTGTTTTTGTCTTCGTCCCAAAAAAAACGACCAAATGGCGCTACGATATAACTTTTATTTGTAGAATAAATCGTGTATAATGACACCAGTGATGGTGGTGAAATAGTATCTTTTTCTTTTAGTTTAAAAAAATACATCCCCAACCCGCCGAAACCAGTTTTCATTACGGGACTATTTGTGATTAAAGGAACCATCACAA
>CBDUKC010000200.1:0-5971 GCA_965367705.1 uncultured Maribacter sp.
ATGGAGAAAAGAAGAATAGTTGTAAGTAGACTTTTCATTATGTTGTTTGTTTTATTGATTGGCTTACCTAAAAGTAAACATTATCCATCAACTAGATAAAGGAAAAAGGCAATGTTACATTAGCGCGCCATTCTCATCAAAACTCCTTATTTTTAACACGAACAAAATACAATACATGTCCACAGCAAAAAAAGAGTACAAAAGAGTAACCGTGAAGTCCTTAGTGGATATGAAAAAAAACGGAGAAAAGATTTCCATGTTAACTGCCTATGATTATTCTATGGCCAAAATTGTAGACGCTGCGAATGTAGATGTCATTTTGGTTGGTGATTCTGCTAGTAACGTAATGGCCGGGCATGAGACAACATTGCCTATTACCCTCGATCAAATGATCTACCATGCATCTTCGGTCATAAGGGCAATACATCGTGCTTTAGTTGTGGTTGATCTACCTTTTGGAAGCTACCAAAGTGATCCAAAAGAAGCGCTACGTTCTGCTATTCGTATTATGAAAGAAAGTGGTGCTCATGCGGTTAAGGTTGAGGGGGGAGCGGAAATAAAGGAATCGGTAAAACGAATTCTGGCTGCTGGGATACCCGTAATGGGGCATCTTGGTCTCACACCGCAATCCATATATAAATTTGGCACCTACACGGTTAGGGCCAAAGAAGAAATTGAAGCTGATAAATTAAAGGAAGATGCCCTCTTGTTAGAAAAACTAGGTTGTTTCGGAATTGTGTTAGAAAAAATTCCGGCAAACCTTACCAAAGAAGTTTCGGAAAGTCTTACGATACCTACTATAGGAATTGGTGGAGGAAAGCATGCAGACGGTCAGGTATTAGTCATACATGATCTATTAGGAATGACACACGAATTCAATCCAAGATTCTTACGGCGTTATATGAATCTTTATGAGGAAATGGGTAATGCTATCTCCAGTTATGTAAAGGATGTGAAAAGCAAGGATTTTCCAAGCGATGATGAACAGTATTAATTCATAAGCCTTTGAAACGGAATTTGGTGGTTTATCGGTTTTATATCATAGTCTTGGTACTGTTGAATATTGGTTGTGATCAAATATCAAAAAAAGTTGTTCGCAACAATGTAGAAAGTAGAGATTACATTGAACTTATCGATGACCATTTTATTCTTACTAATGTCGAGAATACGGGTGCTATGCTCGGTTTTGGAGCAGGCTTTCCTCCTATTGTCAAAATCGTTTTACTACAAATAGTGCCGATAATGGTGCTTATGCTACTTTTATATCGTGTACTAACAAAAAAAACGATAGGTACATGGCTTGTAGTTGCCTTTGCCTTTGTGATAGGAGGCGGTATAGGGAATCTTATTGATCGCGTCGCATACGGTTCCGTGACTGATTTTTTTCAAATACGATTGGGTATTTTTAAAACAGGAATTTTTAATATGGCCGATGTAGCCGTAACAAGTGGTATACTGCTTATTTTCTTTTTAAGTCTATATAGTAAGAAATTAAATATTTAAGCCATTTTTTCTTAACGAGGCGTGATTGTCTTAAGCTTCAAAATAGTACCCCAGTACCAGACAATAATGCCCTTATTAACACCATAGATATAGTGCCAAAGAACCAACATTCCAATTCTAAAAACCTTCAAGTACTTTTTGAAGACAATCATATCATTATTATTAATAAGCGGCCAGGAGATATCGTGCAGGGAGATAAGACTGGAGATATGCCTTTGAGCGAAGTGGTTAAAGAATACATTAAAGAAAAGTATCACAAACCCGGAAATGTATATTTAGGTGTGGTGCATAGGTTAGATAGGCCTACCTCTGGAATTGTTCTGTTCTCAAAAACTTCTAAAGCCCTTCCTAGACTCAATAAACTATTTGCAGAGAAGGAGGCAAAAAAAACATATTGGGCCATTGTTCAGCATATACCGGATAAAACAACAGACACCTTGGTGCAATGGCTGAAACGAAATACAAAACAGAATAAGTCTTATGCCTATAAAAAGGAAGTGCCGGAAAGTAAAAAGGCGATTTTGGAATATAGGTTGATGAAAAAGCTGGATAGGTATGCCTTATTGGAAATAGATTTGAAAACCGGTAGGCATCATCAAATTAGATCACAACTATCAAGTATTGGCAGCCCTATTAAAGGAGATTTGAAATATGGTTATAATCGTAGTAATTCAGATGGCAGTATTCATCTACATGCCAGAAAACTAGAGTTTTTACATCCTGTTAAAAAAGAAACTATTACCATTCTAGCACCACCACCCAATGAAGTATTATGGAATGCATGTTTCTAATTTAACTACATTTAAACATAAAATAACACTCATGAGATTAGGCTTTCTTCCATTTTTTCTATTTTGTATTCTTACAAGCTGCGGTAGCTATAATTCCATAGATACATTCTACAACACCCATAAAAATGACAATCAAGTTACGGCTGTTCGTGTACCCAGATTTATGTTAGGAATGTTGAGTGAGATTTCTCCAGAAATGAATGCGCTTATAGGAAATACAAAGGACTTACGATATATGCAGTTTCCTAGCGCGACGCCTACTAGAACTCAATATTTAAATCAGCAAATGAATGGCATTACGGGCAATTCATTCATAGAAGTATTTCGCAAAAACGATAACTTAAACCGAAATGTGGTTTCTATACGTGAGAAGCGAGACGCAGTAAAGGAAATACTCATCTATAATAATAATGGCCAAAACGGTTCATTTTTATACTTCAATGGTAATTTTGATCCTATAAAAGTTCGAGCACTAGCTAAGGAAGATGGGTTCAAAATATTGGGTGATGGAATCATCAACCAATTTGCTGGTCGAGGAACATCAGATATTAATCCCTAAGAATATGATTTTGCTTTTTTGACGATCTAAAACTCTCTATCACTACGGAACCAAGTATCAACATACCACCTAAAACAGTAGTGATTTCGGGGATTTCGTTAAGAAAAATTGCACCAATCAAAATACCGTACACCGGTTGTATACTGCTTAATATACTTACCGTGGTAATACTAAAATGCTTAAATGTCATTAAAAATAAGGAATGTCCAATGGCAGTGGTAATTATAGCCAAAGCTAAAAGCCCTTTCCATTGGTTCAGGACCATATCAAAATCTATATAAAAAAACGCAGGAACAAGTATTAGACCTATGATTCCTGTTTGATAGACCATTAAGGTAGAGCCATGGTACTCTGTTACCTTTGATTTCAAGACCAGATTCCTTAGTGCGTAACAAAGAGCGGAAAAAATACCAATACCGATGGCCAATGTATTAGAGTTCTTAAAATTGAAATCAGGACTTAATAAATAAATTCCCATTAGCACCATAGCACCTAATAGAAGATGTATTTTTTGCAATTTGGTTTTTAATAGGAGTGGCTCTAAAAATGCGGTAAGTACAGGATAAGTAAACAAAGACAACATACCAATGGCTACGCTAGACCATTGTAATGCATAGAAATAGGTTACCCAATGTAAGCCCATTAAAACAGCACTTAGTAGCACGACTCCTCTATGCCTTGGCTTGATATAAAGGGATATTCCTTTCCATTTACAAAATATCAATAGCGCTAAAAATGCTAAAATACCCCTCGATCCTATAGTTACCGGAACGGGAAGATCAACATACCTTCCCAATGCTCCAGAGGTACCTACGAATACCATAGCAAGGTTAATTTCTAATAAATGAGAAATATGGGAGCGTTTCATCGTATCGACTGCCCTTAACGTGTTTGAAGCAAGGCTTTTTCCCTAATGATTTGGGAAACAGGTTTATTCTCTAGATGGCTCTCCAACCAAGAAATGATATCTAAATATAGAAATGCGCGTTTTTCGTAAGGATGATCTTCGTACTTTTTAAGCTCGGTATGTAATTTTTGAAATTCTGCCCTTAGTTCATTAGGATAAATGCCGCCGAGACTCCTTAGGAACTTTATCATTTCTTTTTGTACAGCGTGCATATCGTTCATTTTCAATAAAAACTTATAGGTGCTTTTTAATTGAATTTCTAAATGATAATCAAGACCAGCTTCATAATGTGCTACTAAACTTAACACCCTTGCAAAGCACATAAGGTCTTCTCGCATTTTAAGACTCTTGTTGTCAATAATCTTTTTGAGATAAACGATACACGTTTTATTGTCTCCAATACCAAAATACAAACAAGCTATTTTATAATACAATACCATGACGTGGTGTGCGTCAATTCGGTCCTTGTGTTTATTTATACCATACTCTACTATTTTTACTAGATATAAGCCCTTTTCAAACGTACCATCCAAGAAATGCTGATTTAGCTTGTTCGCATTTAAATAAATAAATGCCAAGGATGCAATATTATCATTTTTGGGAAAATTTTTATCTTTTAGTACCTGTTCGAGCTGTTCAAGTGTTTCTTTAAATTGAGAGCTATACTTTACATAAAATAAGGATTCTAATAGGTAGTGATTTCCCTTCAAATAGAAAACTGGATTTAGATAAATCATTTCCTTGTTTTCATTGAAAAGATCCACCCATTTGCTCGAATATTTATAACAGGACAGAAAATCCTGTGTTAAAAAACTATACCATAAATGAGCTTTATACAACCAAAGTTTCTCTCTAAAACCAAGTTTTTTTAAGTTATATTTTGGTAGGTGTTTGGTGAAGTATTCCTGTACTCTTTTTAAGTCGTCATCACTCCTTACATAGCCTACTTTTAACATCATCCCGTAAAGTTGAAGAGATAGATTAGACAGTTTGCTAGTCATAACATTTTGGCCGGATAGTTCTTTTGCCTGAACAGCGAGCTCATCTGCCCTATCGGGAATACTCCGGGTAATATATTGCGTCTCTATAATCTTCTCAAGTTCTACTATTTCGTACGCAATATTCTTCTCCTCATTTTCAATCGCAGTAGATTTTGCCTTATCCAATATTTTAAGGCTTTGTTTATATAGTCCTTTTTGATACAGAATTGTAGCAAAATCTAATTGCTCTCGAATCTGTACGCGAATATTCTGATTTACCGGATTTAAACGGAGACTTACTAAAATTTGACGGTATAAATGCGCCTTTAAGTTAGAAAGCTGTGCTTTTTTTACAATACCACTACCTAAAATAACCTTCTCATCGTACTGTTTTATTTTATCCAATAAGTTGAATAATGCTAGGAATTTGGCATCGGTATTTACCCCAAGGCGACCTACGTAAAGCTTAAATTGCCGCTTTTCGGATTTAGATAGCGCTTTTACCAAAACGAACAAGGCGTCTTTATGGGCATTTGTCATCGTAAAAAAAAAGGTTTAAGCAATTGAAAATCAATTTGTTGGTTACGCAAAAAAGTGTCTTAACGTTGTAAAATCCATAACAAAATATACATCTTTTGTGTATATGGTCATATATTCGTTTAACTGGTTAAAACTACGTAAATATAATGAGTAAAGATATAGTACAAATTTTTGATACTACACTAAGGGACGGAGAGCAAGTTCCTGGATGTAAACTGGACATGGAGCAAAAGTTAGTTATTGCTGAACGTCTGGACTTGCTCGGTGTAAATATAATCGAAGCAGGATTCCCTATATCTAGCCCAGGTGATTTCAAATCCGTTGAAGCAATTGGTAAATTAGTTAAAAACGCAACGGTTTGCGGCCTTACAAGGGCTGTAAAAAAGGATATTGAAGTTGCGGCAGAAGCCTTAAAGTATGCCGTAAAGCCAAGAATACATACGGGTATCGGCACGTCTGACTCACACATAAAATTTAAGTTTAATTCAAATCGCGATGCTATTATCGAAAGGGCAATAGACGCGGTTAGTTACGCTAAATCCTTCGTTGAAGATGTTGAGTTTTATGCCGAGGATGCTGGAAGAACAGATAATGAGTTTTTAGCAAGGGTGTGCGAAGCGGCCATCAAAGCAGGTGCTACGGTACTTAATATCCCAGATACAACAGGATATTGTCTTCCTGAGGAATACGG
>CBDUKC010000201.1:0-5968 GCA_965367705.1 uncultured Maribacter sp.
CATCTGTATGTGGTGCAATATGAGGATGTTCCACATACCAAGCATTTACATTAGAAGCATCACCATGCAAGGTCATGGAAATGTCCAAAGGTTTGGCTAAGTTTATTTGGTATTCCTTTTTCTTGAATTTAATAGTTGCTTTCATAATAACCAGTCTTGTTCAAATTTACTTCAATTTAATCATGAACAGGTCGGCAGCAATCCCATCGGCCAAAAACTTACCCTTGTTGGTGGCTAAAAGGATGTCGTCATCCAAGTACAGTAGATGTTCTTGAATAAATTTATCTGCCTGTAAGAGAAGGTATTCCTTATAATGTTCCCCAAACTCAGAACAAATCCTACTTAATGACACCCCCCATATGGTGCGAAGTCCGGTCATGACATACTCATTATACTTATCGGTTGTAGAAAGCACTTCGGTTTCCATAGGAACCATATCTTTATTAATGGATTTAATATATTTTGGATTGTTATTAATATTCCATCCTCTTCGACTTCCGTCGAACGAATGCGCCGATGGACCTATTCCTAGGTATTTCTTCTGTTGCCAATAGGCAGTATTATTTTTAGAAAAATAGCCTGGTTTTCCAAAATTAGAAATCTCATAACAGGCATATCCGGCTGTAGAAAGAATATCATTTAACATATTAAAATGCGCTTGCGCCTCTTCATCTGCGATAGGTGTCACCAAACCCTTTTTTACAAAACTAGCCAGTGCCGTTTTGGGCTCAACAGTTAAGGCATAACTAGAAATATGGGGGATATTAAAAGATAAAGCTTTTTCTATATTCGCCTTCCATCGCTCTCTACTCATATCAGGCATACCGTAAATAAGGTCAATAGAAATATTCTCAAAATACCTAGTAGCTAATGTCAACGATGCAATCGCCTCAGCCGCAGAATGGGCCCTATTCATCAACTTTAAATCATCATCAAAAAAAGACTGAATACCAATACTCAACCTATTTATTGGGCTGTTGACTAGCTGGAGAATTTTCTCAGGTGTTAAATCGTCCGGATTGGCCTCTAATGTTATTTCGGGTTGCGTAGTTACTTGGTAGTTGTCGTTTACCGTAATTAGTAATTGTTCCAACTCTTCAGTATTTAAAACTGATGGTGTTCCTCCGCCAAAATAAATAGTTTCTACCACCGTATCCTTAAATTCATGCTTACGAAGCACTAATTCTTTACATAGGGCAGATACCATAGCCTCTTTTTTCACCATTACTGTTGAAAAATGAAAATCACAATAGTGACAAGCTTGTTTACAAAAAGGAATGTGGATATATATTCCAGACATGTATGAGTAATTACTGTTTACTGTTATTGCTAAACCAGAGCTGCTTCTTTACACTATTCACTTATTACCCTTCGCGCCTCCAACTCTAGCCTCGTTCTGCTTTACGAATGCGCCCCATCCAGAATAGCTCTTTCCTACCTCGATACGACCTTCGTTGTAAAAGTGGCAAACGGCTGCTGCTAGTCCGTCTGTACTGTCTAAGTTTTTTGGAAGTGTTTTTAATCCTAGGAGGCTCTGTAGCATTTTAGCCACCTGCTCCTTACTGGCATTTCCGTTTCCGGTTATGGCCATTTTAATTTTCTTAGGTAGATATTCGGTAATGGGAATTTCACGTGAGAGTCCAGCGGCCATAGCAACACCTTGTGCGCGGCCTAGCTTAAGCATAGATTGCACGTTTTTTCCAAAAAACGGGGCTTCAATAGCAATTTCGTCAGGATGATAGGTGTCTATCAGCTCTATCGTTCGCTCAAAAATGAGTTTTAATTTAGTATAAGGATCGCTATATTTTTGAAGTAAAAGTTCGTTCATTTGCATGAACTCCATTTTCTTACCTACAACCTTAATCAGGCCAAAACCCATGATGGTCGTTCCAGGATCGATACCTAGTATAATCTTTTCGTTAGCCAACTTTCTATTTGGTGTTTAATTGAATAGGAATCCTAAATTTTGTCCTCACAGGAATACCCCTTTTTAATGCCGGCGTAATTTCTGGCACTGTTTTTAGACTTTGGGTCACTACACCATCAAATTCTGGCATTTGCTTTAAAATGTAATTGTTTTTTTCTATCTCTAAAATATCGATATCCCCATCTGTGTCTATAACAAAGATAACAGCTACCGTAGGGTTTTCATCGGAATCTACAATAAATTCGAAGTCGTTCAGGGTCGCCTCAAAATGATTGGTTAATTTATCCTCAAAACATTGACGCTGAAGTTCTTTTGAAGCGGTCTCATCACAATCCAAAAACAGCGGATAGGTATCTATGGAATTCCAGTCGATCTCCCTAAGCTGGGAGTCGATAAGCTCCTGTGTTCTTTTTTCTTTGGATTCAAAGAAATTACAAGAAAACAGACCAAAAGAAATCAAAACGATTAAAAAACGTTTCATTATTCCAAATCTACAACGAAAATTACGAATTTTTAATCAGTTACCTCCTTGCCATAATGTATTTGTTCCTTGAGTTCGGAAATCCTTTTTTTAGCCGTTTCAGAAAAGAAAGGCACCTCAGCGCCAAAACGATCCATATAAAGCGTGTAGTGTTTTAACTTCAATGCTGGATCTTCATAGTAACGGTCTATTAGCGAACATAATCTAAAATATAACATTCCGTCTTGCGGATCTTCATGTACTGCCAATTGTAAATACTCCAACGCTTTTTTTAAATCGTCTTTTTCTCTTGCCAAACCTGACAGTGCCATAAAACCTTTGGCTAAAACAGGCCTTTGGATGCTCATACCTTTTTTCACGAATAAGGTAGCTGAATCTAGTTGTTTATTCTTCCTGTAGGTTTCTGCTAATGCGTAGTAATAGTCAGAATTCGTTTCATTAAATTTCAGTAGTTCCGTGTAGGCTTTCTTGGCTTTTTCAAATTCCCATTCCTTATAGTAGCTATGTGCTAATTTTTCATAGACATATTCCTTTTGTTCTCCCAATGCCAGTACTTTTTCTAACCAAGGTATGGCGTCTGAAAATCTACCATCATTATAATAGACGAGCGCTTTTAGATTTATCAGGGCAACGTCATTTTCGTAAAAATTGAGTCCTTGGTTTATATATTGGAGCGCTTGGTTCTTTTCTCCTTTAATCGTAAAATATTTACCCAACTGAAAAAGACTTCTCAGATGGGTGCTATCCTTTTTAACGGCATTCTTATAAGAAACTAAACTACTACTGGGTTGGTCCAACTTTCGATATGCCTCACCCAAATAATAATGATATTCTGGATTATCCGTTGCTACCGAAATCAAGTACTGAAACCTCTTACGAGCTTCATCGAACGCATCGGTTTTTAACAATAATTTACCCAACTCAAATTGCGCAAGTTGCTGTTCAGAATCCTTTTCCAAAACAACTTGGTACTGGACAATAGCCTTGTCATAGTTACCAATAGCGTTATAAGCGCGTGCAATCTGAATGCCTGCGTTTACAGTTCCCAAGGTTGCATACGTGTTAATTGCTTTGAAATAATTGCCAGTGGCATAAAGGCTATCGGCTTCCGTGATTGTTGCCGATTGACCTTGGCCTAACAGGGTAAAAAACAAAAGCCCTATGGTAAAATCCTTTATCAATCTTTCTTTTTTAATGTAATTTCCACAACACCTTCTGCTGCTTTTTCGCCATACTTATCAATGGCCGCTTTACCCTTTAATACCATCATCGTCGCAATATCATCAGGAACTATGGTATTAACATATTCCAACGTGGTTTCCTCACCATTGAGCATGTAAATTGGCTTTTCATTGAGACCGTTTCCAGTAGACCTTATATCACTCCCTGATACAGAACTTGAACCACTGACCTCTAATTTGGAATTGCTATTTGTCACCACTTCTACAACACCATTTCGACCTCTAACACCATATTTTTCTATTCCAGCATTTTTATCCTTAATCACATTTATAAATTTGATATTATCTGCATTAACCCTTTCAAACTCCATAAACTGTTGCTTGGTATATTCTTTTCCGTCAACCAAAAAAAGGGGATTCTTATCATCATCAAGACTTTTTTCCTTTTTAATGGAGCTATCCAATTTCCAGCCAGCTGTTTGGTTTATCTCACTTTCTAATCGAAACGAGATGGGTATGGAATAAGGCACGTCCACTTTCTTTCCCTTCTGCTTTCCAGGTATCATTTGTGGCAATAGATCTATCATTCGTTTGGCTTCATCTTCCAATAGCCTATCGGGACCTCTCATTCTTAGGTTTTTAACAACGCCATCTGCACCTATAGTAAAAATGACATTAACCATTCCCTGTATCCCCTTTTCCTGCGCCGCTATAGGATATTGGAAGTTTTTAGATATATGTTTTTGCAAGTTTTGGTTGAAACATGCCCGTTTATCTTCAGCATCCTCACAGCCTGGAAAAACAGGGACCTCATCAATCACGGCGAAAGGAACGTAACTTTCATTATCATAGTCTTTCTGTGGTGTAGCCTCTTTGGATCTATTTGCGTTTAATTTGAACGTAATCGGTATAGAAAAAGCCACTTGAACTTTTTGTCCTTTGTGCTGCCCTGGCTGCATTTTGGGTAAACGTGAAATGATACGCTCCGCTTCATTCGTCAATAAGGAATCGGGTCCTCGAAACTTCGCATCTATTATATTACCCACTTCGTCAATGATAAACATTGTATTTACACGACCTTGGATACCTCTTTCCTGGGCTTCCTGGGGGTAATTAAAATGTTTTCGAATATGTTTTCGCATATTTTCAAAAAAGCACCCACGGGTATCGGCATCATTTTCACAGTCAGGGAATACGGGAACATGCTCAACTTCGGCAAAAGGAATAGGTTCTACATATGAAAAATCATTTTTCTGTTGTAAAGTGTTCGCAAGCTTTACTGACTTATTAGAAGGATTTTTGTTGACAATTAGTGAAGAGGACGTATAAGCTAACATCCCAAACACCAATGGCAACAGCAATAAATACTTTAAGTGAAATACTTTCTTTGATTTTGATTTTTGTAACATGACGATTCGTTTTTTGATTAATGATGATTTAAAAAATTGATTGACAAAAGAAATATTCTGGGTCTTAAAAATTTGGGATAATAAAAGGTCGTAATGTGCCTTCCGCTCTGCCTTAGGTACTTGAGCATCTGCAATAAATTCGTGTAATTCCGATATCCTATTTTGATATACATAAACCAGTGGATTGAACCATCCCACAATACGCATCAATTCAAAAAACAGAAGGTCTAGCGTATGGCGTTGTTCTATATGTACCAATTCGTGTTTGATGATACTACTATGTTCTCTTTCAAGGATTTTATCACCAAGAAAAATAGACCTGAAAAAAGAAAAGGCCAACTCGCTGTTTTTGATAACGATGCGCGTAAACTTTGGAAAATGCTCTATGTTTCCATTTTTACTAAGCTGATATAGCTGAACTAACTTATATGCAAAATAGAGAGCGGCTACCATCATGCCTCCATATAAAAGGCCTTGCTGCCAACTAAAATTAATAATTGTATTATCTGCTGTCTCAGCTGTAAATTCCAAAGCATTAGCGTTCCATAAAAATTCAGGGTAAACATAGTAATCCTCAGGAACAGTAGTCCTTAAAGCTTCTATTTTCACCCATGGCAAGGCTAAAGACAAGATATAGGTCCCTATTAAATAAACTCGATTCCATTGAAAAAAGGTTTCCCGTTTTAGGAAAAAATCATAAATGATCAAAAAAGCAAGCTGAAAGCCAATGCATTCTAGAATGTATTGTATCATTTTTAAAATTTTATACGTTAGACTGTCCGCCTAGTGCGAACTTCAAGGTTCTAGCAACTTGATTTAATCCGTTACTTTTCTTCCTGTTTTTCAATTTCTTTCAAAATCGATTCCAGCTCGGTAAGGCTCATATCGTTCTTTTTCATGAAAAAGGATACCATGCTTTTGAAGGAACCTTGAAAGTAGCCATCAACTAATTTATTTATACGTTGATTGC
>CBDUKC010000202.1:0-5950 GCA_965367705.1 uncultured Maribacter sp.
TAAGGTCGACAACCGTTCCGTCACAGACCGTTGTACTGTTATCAGCACCTGCATCGGCAAGCGTATCCACGTTCACCGTGATCACTGCCGTATCGGCATCACAACTGTCGTTGCCGCTACCTACCGTATAGGTGAAATTATATGTTCCTGGTGACAATCCTGAGGTATCAAAACTGGATCCCGTAAGTCCACCTGATCCATCATCGTCGGCAAAGGTGCCGCCGACTACGCTCGCAAGTGTCGTAAGGTCGACAACCGTTCCGTCACAGACCGTTGTACTGTTATCAGCACCTGCATCCGCAAGCGTGTCGATTGTAATCAATATTTCCACAAATGGCCTACAATTTGGATCAGTCAAATCCGCATCATTAGTATCTAAAATAGCATAGGCATAATACGTGCCTGGAGCCAATCCTGAAATTCCTTCAATAGAGGTTGCTGTGCCACCACTAGGTGTAACCGTAGTTCCTAATTGGGTGCCACCAGAATATGGGTCAGCAGGTTGGCTTGTGAAGTAAACGAACTTAATATCAATATTAGGAATATCAGTATCAACTACTAAAGATTGACCTTGGTCATCTTCACAGGTTGTAATATCTGGAGATTCATTAGTTAAGGTTGGACAGACAAAAGGGTTTTCCACATCTGTAGGTTCGCAATCCGTATCATTAGCTGGATTAGTATCATCAGAAATTGTGGCAATAGTCACCAAATTTCCAATATCGCCAGTACCACACTGAGTAGCTGTAGTATCATCAGTTGGCGCATCTTCGTTAACGGTAACCGTAACAGTATACACAACCGTTTCTCCGAGTCCCAAAGCTCCAACATCCCATGTTACTACACCGGCATTATGGGTACCCCCATCAGATGCCGATACAAAAGTCACATTAGGATCAAGGGTGTCGGTAATCACCACTGAATTTGCCACAGAAGGGCCCGCATTGTTAGTTGTAATGGTATAGATCAGTGTTCCTCCTTGATCAATAGGGTCTACATCATCCGATTTGGTTACCGATATATCTACATCTGCCGAAAAGAAATCACCAACCTGAAGCAGTGGTACTTCCTGATTACCAGTATTAATTTTACCAACTTCACAATTCCCTATAGTAGCGGCATCACCTAATCGCGTTTTAACATTACCTCCTACACTTTGGGGAATACTGCTCTGAAGTACCAGCCAAACTTCTACAATAATCTCGTCCCCAGGGTCCATACCACTGATTTCTACCATACTTTCTATGGTATTACCAACCAAATTTGATGTAAAGCTTGAAACTGAGGCAAGCGCACCGGTGTCTATTAAACTAGCATCAGCTCCAGTATCCACAAATGCTCCAATAACTTTTAAATTACCATCAAATCCGAATGCCCCCCCATTCGTAGTTTCAGTAAGCCACTCGCCTCCTATTGATATAGTATCATCCGTGCAGGCGCCGCCGGCATCCGCCCTTACAAAATATTCGAAAGCCACAATTTGACCTAAGCCCAAATTTGACGGTTGAAGGGATTCCACAGTACTTCCATGACTAGTACTACCTAGAGGACTATTTCCACGTCCGTTTGGTGCCGTAACCTCGCCATTTAAATACCTATCATATATTGCGGGATCATACGCGCTGAAATCAATACCATAATCCCCTCCAGCATCATTAAAAGTAATTGTGGCCTCATGCTGGCTTGTTCTTCCTGTTGCCAGTAGGTGAAAGAATGCACCTCGATCAGCCTCTACGACCGTGTAAATTTCAGTCGAAAAGGAGCCGCTGGCATCTGCGGTAACCACATCCAGAAGCCCGGAATCACCTAGGTTGTTAAAGACATGTTCCTCTAGTTTCAGGTCAATCACCTCAAAAGAACCCCAACCTTTACCGGACACCAATACTTCATCACCTGGAAAGTAATCTACTTTATCCGTCGTGATAGTTTGGGCGAATAGACCCAGTGAAACAAAAAGAAAAACAAGAGTGAAAAATTTTCTTGTAGAAATAAGCGTAGAGTTCCCCATGGTATAGTATTTATTGATTAAATACCATAGCCGATTAGAAAAAATTGCATTAAAGTAAGAAGTGGGGTTCTTATTTTAAATGACAACCATCAAAAATAACTATGTTTAAGCCTTTGGAAATACCTGAATTTGTAAACTGTAAAAAATGCTGTAAAATTCTAAATCTATAGCGTGGGACTTAAAGTAATGTAATTACCATTGTTAGTGTTCTCGACAAAGTACCTAATTTTTTAACATATAGTTAAGGGATTGTTATAAAAAATCGATGAAATACATAAAAATCCCTTCAAACGCAAGAAGCTCCTTTTACAAAAAGAAGCTTCCATTTTACTAAATAAGAAAAGGATTACTTTTTTCCAATCTTCTTCTGAGCATCAGCTTGCTCCATCATTTCACGCATTTTTTTCTGAAACTTATTTTCTTTCTTGGGTTTCTTTTTATTTTCCTGTATTTGGGCATGTATCTTATCGTTATCCAAGATAAAGTTTTTGATCACCAGCATAATACCAATGGTAATAAGGTTAGAAACAAAATAATACAAACTCAACCCACTTGCGTAGTTGTTAAAAAAGAATAACATCATGAAGGGCATTAGGTACATGATGAACTTCATATTAGGCATGCCTGGTTGTGTTGGCATATTCTGGCCCGTGGTCATCATCATATAAAAGAAAATTGCGATAGAAGCTAGTATCGGAAACAGGCTTACGTGATCACCATAAAAGGGTATTGCAAAACCTTCTGGAAACTGATAAATCGTGTCAAAAGAAGATAAATCATCTGCCCATAAAAATGGTTTTTGCCGTAATGCAAACGAGGTAGGAAAAAACATGAACAAGGCATAAAAAATTGGCATTTGTAGAAATGCCGGCACACAACCGCTCATGGGGCTTACGCCCGCCTTACCGTACAGCTTCATAGTTTCTTGCTGCTTTTTCATGGCGTTATCCTTGAATTTTTCACCAAGCTCCGTAATCTCCGGCTTCAACACCTTCATCTTTGCCTGTGACAAATAGGACTTATAGGTTACAGGAGACATGGCCAAACGCACCAAAATCGTCATGATTATAATTGCGATTCCCGCAGGTAACATCCCTCCTAAAAAGGAATAAAAGGGCGTGAACACATACCTGTTTATCCATCCGAAAATACCCCAACCAAAAGGGATAGAATCTACTAGACCTAAGTCCTCATATTTTGATAGCACGTCTACATCCGTAGGGCCAAAATAAAAATGCATATTTTTAGATAGTTCCCCTCCTTTTACCTCTATAGGTAGCACAGAAGCGTACTCTTTAGTGAAGCCAAACGTACGGCTCTCTTCCTCAACTAAGTTTATGGAAGTAAGATCACCCGTTTTAAATGGCTCATCGGCAGCTAAAATTGTGCTGAAAAAATGCTGTCTATAAGAAATCCATTTGATATCCTGCTCCTGCTCCTCATCATCACTGCCTTCAGAAAGCTTACTCAACTTATCATCCTCATGATTATAGGTTAATCTAGTATACCTGTTTTCATACACAATACTCTTGGAATGACGGATACCTTTTAATTTCCAATCCAAGGTAACCGGTTGACTTTCATTAAGCACTCTATCTAAACCTTGACTTCGTATCGTAAAATCTACCAAATAATCATCCGGTTTCATTTCATAACGGTATTCCAAATATTGGTTCGTTGCTGTTTTCGCCTTAAGGGAAAGTATCTGATTTCCGTTAGCATTTGTCAGCGATGGTTCAAAGAACAAATCTTTGGTGTTTAAAACACGATTATCTGTAGTAGAAAAGGAAAGACTAAAAGCAGAATTACCATCCTTTATCAAATGAACGGGAACAGAATCGTAGGTTGCAAAATTTTTCATTTTAGCCTCTACAACTGCACCACCCTTATTGTTTATCCTGAGGTAAAGCACTTCGTTTTCTAGAACAGTTGTTCCTTCTTTTGGTGCCGTAAAACCAAATGCCCCAATTTGACTCTTATATGTAGCTACTGCCGTTGAGTCGGTCGTATCTAATACCGGTGTTTCATCTTTTACTGGCGCTACCTGCTCTACTTTGGCAGCTGCTTCCTGAGCTTCAACTTGTTCCTGTTGTGCTTCTTTCTCTGCTATCTCCTCCGGCGTCGGACGGTTTTGATAAAACATGAAGATGAGTATTCCAAAAATCAGCACAAAACCGATTATAGAATTTACATCCATTTTCTTTTCTTCCATCTAAAAAAATATCTCGTTAATAAGGTAATACTTCAGTTTATACGTCAAAACCTGATTTAGCAAACACAAATATATGCCCAAATATGCAGTATATGCCATACTGACATTAGTTTATGCATTTTTGTGCGCCAAGGCTGCTTTCACAAAACCAACAAACAAAGGATGTGGATTTGCCACAGTGCTCTTATACTCTGGATGATACTGCACACCTATAAACCAAGGATGGTCCCTAAGCTCTACAATTTCAACTAAATTCGTAACACTGTTTATTCCTGAAGCAAACAAGCCCGCACTTTCCAATTGTTCTTTATAGGTATTGTTGAACTCATATCTATGACGGTGGCGCTCCTTAATTTCAGTTGCTCCATTATACATTTTTTGTACCAAACTACCATTGACCAATTCACAGTCCCAAGCTCCCAGACGCATAGTGCCCCCTTTATTGGTCACTGTTTTTTGCTCCTCCATTAAACTTATTACCGGATTCTTGGTATGCTCGTCCATTTCTGTAGAACCTGCATCTTCTAAACCAAGAACGTTCCTCGCATATTCAATAACTGCCATTTGCATTCCCAAACAGATACCTAAAAAAGGGATTCCTGCTTCTCTAGCATGCCTAACCGCCTGTATTTTTCCTTCAATACCGCGCTCCCCAAAGCCTGGGGCTACCAAAATACCATCCAAGCCTGCGAGCTTCGCTTGGTAATTTTGGTCGTTTATATATTCCGAATGTATCGATTTGACCTTAACCTTTACCTCATTACTAGCACCCGCATGGATAAATGACTCTAGAATAGATTTATAGGAATCCTGTAATTCTACATATTTACCAACCAAACCTATAGTTACCTCGTTCTTTGGATTTTTATGTCGCTTTAAAAATTCCTTCCACTGGGTCAAATCTGGTTCAATATCGTCAGGGAGGTTCAATTTTTTAAGGGTAACGGTATCTAAGCCCTCCTCTTGCATTAAAATTGGCACATCGTAAATTGTGGAGGCGTCTATACTTTGTATAACTGCTTCTCGTCTTACGTTACAAAACAGTGCTAATTTGTCCTTTATCTCATCTGAAATCTCATGCTCGGTTCTACACACCAAGATATCGGCCTTTATACCGCTTTCCATCAACGTCTTTACAGAGTGTTGTGTTGGTTTGGTCTTTAATTCGCCTGCCGCAGAAAGGTAAGGCACAAGGGTTAAGTGGATTACGATAGCATTATTATCGCCCATTTCCCATAACATTTGTCTCACCGCTTCTATATAGGGTAGCGACTCAATATCACCGACAGTACCGCCAATTTCGGTAATAACAATATCATAATCACCGCTATTACCCAAAAGCTGTACCCGTTCCTTTATTTCGTTTGTAATGTGAGGGACTACCTGCACCGTTTTACCTAAAAACTCACCACGCCTTTCTTTATCTATTACGCTTTGATAAATTCTACCTGTAGTTACATTATTGGCCTGTGAGGTATTTACGTTTAGAAAACGCTCATAATGACCTAAATCCAAATCGGTTTCCGCACCGTCGTCCGTAACATAGCATTCGCCATGCTCATAAGGATTAAGCGTACCGGGATCTACGTTAATATAGGGGTCTAGTTTTTGAATTGTGGTCTTGTATCCACGACTTTGAAGCAGTTTCGCCAAGGAAGCTGCTATAATTCCTTTACCAAGAGATGAAGTAACTCCTCCCGTAACGAAGATGTATTTGGTTTGTGACATGT
>CBDUKC010000203.1:0-5850 GCA_965367705.1 uncultured Maribacter sp.
GGTACTACGCGTATTCCTTTTTCTTTATAACCTCTTTTTAAAGGCATCTTATCATGATATTCAAAAATTCCGGCTTCTAGAGTTTCCATTTTTTGAATAGGGAAATACAGCACCACGGCCTTTTTTACCCATTCGTTTATTTGCCAGCCGGTTGCAACAGGTTCTGCACAACGAAGTTTTCCCAAGTCTATAAGATTTATCACTTCTCGTATAGTTTCTTGAGTCTTATCCTCTGATAACAGGGCTCTATTTTCCCAAGCCAGTTCTATGATATTTCTTAATTCCGTCATTTTATCCCAAAATTTTCTCAAATATAGGTCGAAGTAAAGTAATTCACCATGGGTAAATTCACATATCACAAATTAACCATTACTTTTGATAAAAATTTATTTTGGGAAGAGTATTGGCTTTGGATTATGGGGAAAAACGAACGGGAATAGCCGTAACAGACGAGTTGCGACTAATTGCCTCAGGTTTGACCACGGTTCCTACCATAGAGCTTGTTTCTTTTTTGAAAAGCTATTTAAATGACGAAAGCGTTGATGTGTTTGTGATAGGTGAACCCAAACAAATGAACAATACGCCTTCCGAATCGGAACAGTACATAACTCCTTTCCTGGTAGAGCTTGCTAAGCATTTTCCTACTGTTTCTATTGAAAGACAGGACGAACGGTTTACCTCTAAAATGGCATTTCAAAGTATGTTGGATAGTGGCTTAAAGAAGAAGCAACGAAGAAATAAGGCCTTGGTAGACGAGATTAGTGCCACCTTAATACTACAGTCATATTTAGAACGAAAGTAAAATGGATGTGCTAATAGATTCTGAAATATTAATAAAAAGAAAGATACGGCAGTACTTTACATCTTTTTTTGCGGAACGGGATATTAAAAAACTTACGAATAGGGATTTTGTTATTATTAGTAGAAACTGTTGGGGCGGTCAGATGTATCAATACTTGCAAAAGCCATACAATACTCCTTTTGTAGGCTTGTTTTTGTTTGGGCCCTGCTACATGAAATTGCTGGCTAATTTTGATGATTATATGCAAATGGAAGTTGATTTTATATCTGTTTCCAAATATCCAGAGGCCAAGAATAACTACCCCATCGGAATTTTAAACGATGTAAAAATACATTTTCAACATTATGTAACCATTGAAGAAGCAGGAAACAAATGGAATCGTAGAAGGGATAGGATGCTTGAGAACACGAATAAGGATAACTATTTTTTTACCATCTGTGATCGTAGGAGAATCAATCTGCAGGATTTAACAAAATTTCATGAACTTCCTTTTAAAAATAAAGTTTCCTTTGCATTTTTCGATTTGTTGGCTGGCAGTGATGGGAATCACATGAAGTTTTTTAATAGCAAACCCAATAAAACGAACAAGATACCGAATGGAAAAAAGAGATTTAAACTCACTTTTTTATATTTTGATATAGTCCACTGGTTAAATAGTGGCGAAATTTTAAGAACACGATTTAAATTATAAAGATGATTTTACCAATTATTGCCTACGGGGATACCGTGCTAAGAAAAGTAGGTGCCGATATAGATGCAGATTACCCTAATTTAAGCGAACTCATAAGCAATATGTGGGAGACCATGTATAATGCTAGTGGTGTAGGTCTTGCAGCCCCACAAATAGGATTGCCTATACGATTGTTCTTAGTGGATACAACACCTTTTGCAGACGATGAAGAGCTCAGCGAGAGTGAACAAAAACAACTAGATGGTTTTAAACAAGTATTTATTAATGCTTACGTAGAAGAGGAAACCGGTGAGGAATGGGTATTCAATGAGGGATGTTTAAGTATTCCAGATGTACGCGAAGATGTGAGTAGAAAAGGAATCATTAAGATGACGTATTTTGATGAAAACTTTAAAAAGCATGAAAAGACCTTTGACGGGCTCCTCGCTCGTGTCATACAACATGAGTACGATCATATAGAAGGGGTACTGTTCACGGATAAACTATCGACATTAAAAAAACGAATTATTAAGGGAAGACTGGCCAATATCTCTAAGGGAAAAATAAACGTAGATTATCGCATGCGATTTCCTAATATGAAAAAAGGACGTTAAATACTTCTTATAATCAGTTTAAAAATATAATATTTGCCCTTTAAAATTTTAAAATAGCCTATGGGGTTGGAGAAAATACTATCGGTTGCCGGTAAACCAGGATTATACAAGTTAATAACACAAACCAGATCAGGATTCGTAGCGGAGTCCCTTTTGGATGGAAAAAGAATTAGCGTTGGACTGAGAAGTAACGTAAGTGTGCTTTCGGAAATAGCTATATACACCTTGGAGGAGGAACTACCTTTAAGAGAGGTGTTCTTGAAAATACAGGAAAAGGAAAAAGGAGGTAAAACTTCTGTTGGCCATAAAGAGGATAAAATAAAATTGGAAGAGTACTTTTTTGAAGTACTACCCAATTACGATGAGGATAGGGTCTATGCCAGTGATATCAAAAAAATAATCCAATGGTACAATGCCCTTGTGGATAATGAGTTGGTTGATTTTTCTGATAAGGAAAGTGAACCTTCATCAGAGGAAGAATAATACAAGTTCTAGGTAAGAAGGAAGCCTCGGTTGTAGCTACTAACGAGGCTTCTTTTAGTTAGTTTCTTTACCAATTCAATCCTTCTCAATGGTTTCAAAAGTGTATTTACTTTTCTTCCAATCGATTAAAGGAGAAGGGTAATATTTTACCTCCATGCGTTCCAGAAACGGAGCTTGGTTGGCTAAACGAATTTTATAGTTTTCCCAATCCCTGTTTTCTGGTGTACTCCAACTTAGTTCGGAATATCCTATAACTCTTGGAAACGCTAAATATTCAAGTTCATCTATGTTACTTATGGTTTCTGACCACAAAGGAGCCTCAATACCCAATATATTTTCCTTTGGGATAGCGCCGTAGCCCTCTGGGCTCCATATATAAGCAGAATCTACTGGGATGTAAGCGGCCCAATGTAAACCAAATTTTGAAAGGGTATCGTACTGCATATCTAGATACACTTTCTTAGCTGGCGATACGATTACCTGCATTCCTTTTTCAACAGCCTTTTTAGCATGCTCCTCGCTAGACCACCATTGTGATATAGAGGTCGAATCTACATCGGCAATAGCAATTTCGTCCCAGCCTATCGCTCGCTTACCATATTTCTGTACAATTTTTTCCACCTTGTTCACAAAGTAGATGTAGTCTTTCTTTTTAGTTACGAGGCTTTCATCGCCGCCGATATGAAAATAAGGACCTGGAGTGATTTCCGAAATTTCACGTATGACATCATCGATAAAAGCATAAACGGTATCCTTTCTTGTGTCAAATGTGCTAAAACCAACAAGGGTGCCTTCGTACAATTTCGGTGTTTTTCCATTTCCGTTTAAAAAAGGATAGGCAACGGATGCTGAGTTCGTGTGCCCGGGCATGTCAATTTCTGGGACTACGGTCATAAAACGCGCTGCTGCATATCGAACTATTTCTTTATAATCTTCTTGGGTGTAAAAACCACCCGATTCACCACCAACTTCTGTGCTGGCTCCGATTTCGGTTAGTTTTGGCCATGATTTGATTTCGATTCTCCATCCCTGGTCGTCAGAAAGATGAAGGTGTAATACGTTTATTTTATAGTATGCTAAGATATCCAGGTATTTTTTTACATCTTCAACGCTAAAGAAATGTCTGGCAACATCTAACATGGCACCTCTGTATGCAAAAGTTGGGTTGTCAATAATTTTACCTGTTGGGACTGGCCAAATTTTTTGCAACGCCAAGGTATCGTTACTGGTGTCTGGCACAAGTTGTCTTAAGGTCTGTATACCCCTAAAAGCGCCTTCTGCGGTATTTGAATTTATAATAATCGAGTCTTGGTTAATATATAGTTGATAAGCCTCTGGTGTACTTAATTCGGTGCTATCAGATTGATTTATATAAATTACACGTTCTATTGTTTTGAGGCTCTCGTCGTTTACTGGAACTTGAAGGTTTATTTTTTTAGATAATTTATCTGCCAAAAATTTTCCTACCTCTTCGAATCCAGTGGCGCTCTTGGAAGTATAAATAGCTGTAAACTCATCTAGTGCAAAGGCCGAGTTGGTCGGAGTGATTTTTAAAGGTTTGGGGATAAGGTTTTCTTTGGATAAATCTGTAACCGGCATAGGAATTCTAGGTTTGGGTTCTTCCGTACAGGCAAAAAAGGCACATATAAAAAAAATAAGAAAAATGCCTTTTACTAGGGGGTTTTTAATCATTGGTCATATTTATGGGTTC
This sequence comes from uncultured Maribacter sp., assembly GCA_965367705.1. Classification (GTDB taxonomy): domain Bacteria; phylum Bacteroidota; class Bacteroidia; order Flavobacteriales; family Flavobacteriaceae; genus Maribacter. The sequence goes on from CBDUKC010000203.1 coordinate 4,281, forward strand.
GTAACTAAATTTTTCATGGCAGTGTACCAGATATCGTATCCTTTCTGGTTCATGTGAAGACCATCAGCTATAAAAATATCTTTTTTTACTTTTCTGCCATCCAACATCGGTGACCAAACATCAACAAAGGTCAATAAGGGATTGCTATTACTTATTTTTTTAAATTTTCTATTTAACCTTTTGTATTTACCTCTCAATTTCCATCTGCTTAGACTTGGTTTTGCTGCTATGAGGATAATTTGTGTTTCGGGGTCTTGGGTGTGTATTGTAGTAATGATTTTATGTGTGGTCGCTATAATTTCCCTAGGACGTTTTTTTGCGGAGATATCGTTATCACCCTCATAGATGAAAACTTTTTTTGGTTTATATCTAAGTACCAAGGGTTCTAAATGGTATAATAGGTCAGTAGCTTGGGAACCACCAAAACCGGTATTAAGTATTTGATGCTCCGGAAAGGATTGTTTTAACGAACTCCACATGCGAACACTAGAACTACCTGTGAAAACAATACGTTCTTGACTATCGTCCCACACGGAATCGTATTTTTTAGAAATTGCACGTACCTCATCTAAAAATGGAACAGTTTCCTGTCCAAAGGTCAAAATTCCAGAAAATAGAAAAAGACATAGTGCGTATTTCATAAGCTGTACGTAATAATTTATAAATTAAGGACGAATTAAAGTCTTATCAAATGATTTTCGACCTAGGATACATTTAGGCTTACAAAGGGAGTTGGGTTGTCTGTTGTTCAACCAAAATAGTTTTAATTAAGATACTAATGTAAAAGCTAATGCTGCTAGTACTGCTCCGATAATAGGACCTACAATTGGAACCCAAGCGTAACTCCAGTCACTAGTTCCTTTGTTTTTTAGAGGAAGAATCGCGTGAAGCAGGCGAGGGCCAAAATCTCTGGCCGGGTTAATGGCATAACCGGTTGGGCCACCTAAGCCAAAACCGATTCCTATGACCAAGAGTGCTACAGGAAGCGCATCTAAAGACCCAAGTGATATGGCTTCTTCGCCAAAACTACCTCCTGCTATAAAAAACACCCCAAAAACCAAGGCAAACGTACCAACAGTTTCACTCACCACGTTCCAAAATGGACTCCTAATTGCTGGAGCTGTGCAAAAAGTGGCTAAAATTGCAGCGCTATCTTCAGTTTGCTCATACTGTTTCTTATACGTGAGCCATACAAGGATGTTGCCCATCATAGCTCCCAAAACTTGTGCACATATATAACCGGGAACTAGTTCCCATGCGAATTTTCCTGCCGTAGCCAATCCTATGGTCACTGCAGGATTCAAATGCGCACCACTCGCATCTGCTGAAATAAACACGCCAATGAATACAGCAATACCCCATGCGAGGGCTATGCCTATCCAGCCTAAATCTGGACCTTTAGTTCCTTTTAGCACTAAATTGGCTACTACGCCATTACCAATAAGAATGAGCATTGCGGTTCCTATAAATTCAAAAATGTAAAAAGTCATTAAGTTTGGTTTAAGTGGTTCAAGATAAATAAAATAGGCGAGTTGTATGTACTAGTCTAGATTATCTTAGGGATACTAAA
>CBDUKC010000204.1:0-5846 GCA_965367705.1 uncultured Maribacter sp.
CGGGGTCGAGAACAATATGTTCTCCACTCCGCCCGAAAATAGTATGGGTTTGAATCGTTAAGCTTTTCAATATGTTAAGCCCACTCAAGTATAATTACTTGGCTAAAGCATCAAACCTGTTCGGAAGGTATTTTTTGGTGTTAAAATCCAAAATGAACTCTTCTTCCTCTTCTATTACTACAATATCTTCTACTGCGAATATCATTCCTTTATAAGGGTTGAATCCTTTTGGTAAATAGTCCTTTGCGTTGAAACCTAATTCTATTTTCTCATCTATAACTATAAGATTTAAGCCATCTGCTGTTTGCATTCCTGCATAGGCATTAAAACCTTCTGGAAGGTACTGTGCAGTGTCGAAACCTAATTCTATTTCCTCCTCAATTTCTATTAATCCAATTTTATCTATACTTGGGTCAACAGACTTGGGGTTCGATTGTGGATACCCTTTAAAAGACACTAATGTAGCACCTAAGAATAATAGACTTAAAATGGTGGATGCTTTTTTCATATTATTATATTTAATCAATTTTTATCTTCTTTTTTATTGTCCGACAAATGTAGCTCGGTGATTCACCTAAAAAGGGCACTTTTTAAGTGAAACGTCCAAATTATAACCTGAAACGACTTTTCATCGAAGCGAATTATTTTGACGATTATTCGTTTTTACTAAATGATTCATTTTTAGCCCTATAACAGAGTGAATATGCCTTGTTTTTTATACAGTGCTAATCCTTTCCCTTGCTTTGATGCTTATCTTTGATAGATAAGTAACACCTGTTTTTATGAAAGTCCGTGAGTATTTTGTTATCATCTCTGTTGTTAGTATTGCATTCATAATTAGCATTTCCTTTTTTTGGCTGCCAGTGCTATGGTTTTTAGTACTGGTAGTGCCCTTAGTACTTATGGGGATTTTTGATATGCTACAGATCCATCATACGATTCGACGTAATTTTCCTGTTATTGGTAGGATGAGGTATGTGTTGGAGTCCATTAGGCCAGAGATTATGCAGTATTTTGTGGAGACTGACACAGAGGGAAAACCCTTAAATAGAATAGAGAGGTCTACCATATATCGAAGATCTAAAGGAGATACCGATACGGTGCCCTTTGGCACCCAAAAGGATTTATATGAAATAGGTTACGAGTGGATGGAACACTCCATGTACGCTAAGAGTAATCCGCAAGAAATAGGTGATTTTCCTAGGGTATTGATTGGGGGAAAAGATTGCAAAAAACCATATGCTTCCAGTCTTTTAAATATTTCTGCCATGAGTTATGGCTCTTTAAGCAAAAATGCAGTATTGGCTATGAATCAAGGTGCTAAAATGGGGAATTTCGCTCACAACACAGGCGAAGGTGCTATTAGTGATTACCATTTGGAACCGGGAGGAGATCTTATTTGGCAAATAGGCACAGGTTATTTTGGTTGTAGAAAGGACGATGGTACGTTTAACGAGGTTACCTTTCAGAAAAACGCGGTTAGGCCAGAGGTGAAGATGATTGAAATAAAGTTGTCTCAAGGTGCAAAACCGGGTCATGGCGGAATCTTGCCCGCTATCAAGAATACACCTGAAATAGCTAAAATAAGACACGTACAACCGGGTGTAGCTGTTCATTCACCACCTTCACATTCTGCATTTAGTGATCCTATAGCGTTTATGTATTTTATTAAAAAGCTGCGAAATTTATCAGGAGGAAAACCTATAGGTTTTAAACTTTGTATTGGCAGGAAACAAGAATTTATGGATTTCTGTGAAGCTATGATTCATACGGGTATTCGTCCAGATTTTATTTCTGTAGATGGCGGTGAAGGTGGTACAGGAGCTGCTCCAGTGGAGTTTTCAAACTCAATGGGAATGCCTATGCGAGAAGGCTTAATTTTTGTACATGATACCTTGGTAGGTTTTGGATTGCGAAAGGAAATAAAGGTAATTGCTGCTGGGAAGATCATAACCGGTTTTGATATGGCACGAGCATTAGCACTCGGAGCAGACGGTTGTAATAGCGCACGTGCTATGATGTTGGCGGTAGGATGTATCCAGGCTTTACAGTGCAATACGAATACCTGTCCTGTAGGTGTAGCCACACAGAACAAATCCTTAATGAAAGGATTAGTTGTAGCAGATAAGGCACCTCGGGTAAAACATTTTCAAGAAGCTACCGTAAAAAGTTGTTTGGAGCTTATTGCTGCAGCTGGGCTTAATGGGCCAGAGGAGTTAAGTCGAGAGCATATTAGCAAACGCCTGGGTATGTTTGAAGTAAAAAACTACGAAGAAATCTATCCTGCTATACCAGAAGGTAGTTTACTAGACATTAGACATATCCCCGAGAGTTACACTAGATATTTTCAGTTGACTAGGATTATGAAGTAGTGCATGTATTTACAGATGAGTAAGGTATAACTTTAAGCTATTTATCCAGAACGTACCAATCTATATCGTTTAAGTTTTCTCGTCTCCCCATTTTTTTTGGCGGATAATTCGTAACAAGATAGTCAACAATTATTGCCTCATTTTTACCTAAGTCCCATAGGTTCTGAGTCTCTTGCATCCATTTTATGGTAGCAACCCACCCCTCTTTGTTCATACGATTTTGTATGACCAATTTAGAAGAGTGGCAATTGGTGCAGTTGTTAACGGTTTCTGTTAATCCCGGGGCATCGATAAAGCCCGTGCGGACATGGATACCGTTTTCTACTTTGTCGTAGTCATCTTCTTCAGGCATGGCTACAAGGGTTTCTTGCGGTGTTTCGTCTTTAAATGCAGAAAGTGAAGGGTCTACCATTAGATAAATCCCAAGAATAGAAATGAATGCAATAAAAACAAAAAGGAGCATCATCAACCTGTAAATTTTAAGGACGCTTTTACGGAAATTGTTAGTATCATCCATACTGTTAGGAGACTTTTATGGCTATTCTTTGGCACGCATTATTCAAGTATCCTTTTGGATTCCAACCTGGAATAAGCATTGGCTGGGCTTTTCCTTGAGTATCTGTAGCCCTGGACCATATTTCGTAGTATCCTTTTTTAGGGAAATCTACTTGAGCGGAAAAATGTTGCCATGCCAACCGGTTCACAGGCTTTTCAATCGCACATGCTTTCCAGGTGGCGCCAAAATCTATAGAATACTCCATTTTAGCCACTTCCAATTCTCCTGCCCAAGCATGCCCTCTAATCTTTAGCTTTTTGCCCTCTGTTAGCACAGCTCCAGTTCTGGGATACGTAATAAGTGATTTTACGGGCATGGATTCTATAATGCACATGTCCTTTTCATCTACTTTTTCACCTGGGGCTACAGGATTGCAGGGAACCCTGTACGCATCTCCTGTCATTTTTGTCCCATCATGCACTTTGTTCCTGATACTTATTCGTTGTACCCATTTACCAGAAACAGAGGCGGGCCAGCCACCAGCAACCAAGCGCAGTGGATACCCATGAACGAGTGGAATATCTTCTCCATTCATTTTAAATGCGAGTAAGGTTTCATCTTGTAATGCTTTTGCCATTGGAGCACCACGGGAAATGGGTTCCTTTTTAGGGTCTCTACTTAGATGTTCATCAGCCGAATGATATCCAATATAGATGGCGTCTTCTTTTATTCCAGCAGCTTCAAGTACATCGCGCAATCGAACCCCAGTCCATTCTGCGCAATAAACGGCTCCAACGGTCCATTGGTTCCCTTTTGCTGGCGGATTGAACTCAGAGCGTCCGTTACCACCACATTCAATGGTGAGCTGGTAGGTGTATTGTTTGAATTTAGATTTTAAATCCGCTAGTGTAAAAGTTTTCTTTTGTGAAACTGATTCGCCGTCTATAGTAAGTGTCCATTTTTTTGCATCAATGCCCTCGGGAGTTAGACCATTGTTTCGTATAAAGATGTATTTGTTAGGCGTTATTTTGTCATCTAGCAGATGCGCTTGAGCCTCCATGTTCCATGGTTTGTCGTTAAGGAGCACCATGCCTTTGTCTTTTTTGAACAATTCAAAAGGATTGGGGTCTTGTAACCCTAGTGGGGTATACCCAATAGGTAGCTTCATTCCAAAAACTATTTCGGCACCAATAGTTCCTGCCATTGCCGCCAAGGCCGTTTTTCCAATAAATTTTCTTCTTTTCATTGTGAAATCTTTACAGCTTCAAGATATGAAATTTTAACTTTTTTGGAACTCTAGTGAAGTGGGAAGTTCAAAAACCTCAAGTTTAAAAAAAGGTAAGGCGGCAAAGAGGTGATCAAAAATATCTGCCATAACAAATTCATAGTTTTCCCATCGCTTGTCTGCACTAAAAGCATAGATTTCCAAAGGAACCCCTTGAGGCGTGGGTGCGAGTTGACGTACCATAAGTGTCATTCCTTTATTAATGGCAGAATGGTGTTCCAAATACTCGGTCACATATTTCCTAAAGAGTCCAAAATTGGTCAGATTTCTTCCGTTTATAGCTAAATCCTTATCTATGTTATGGTTTTTGTTGTGTTCTATGATTTGTTGGCTTCTAGTTTTTAAATAAGGAGCTATGAGTTCAATTTTTTGTAAATCGGCTATATCACCTTCCAGAAGAAAATAAATACTTTTTTGACTTATGATTAAGGCCCTTTTAATACGTCTTCCGCCAGAAACCTGCATACCTCTCCAGTTTTTGAACGAATCTGAAATTAGAGCATAGGTGGGAATGGTAGTAATGGTCTTGTCAAAATTCTGAACTTTTACCGTAGCTAATGTAATTTCTACTACGTCTCCATCAGCCCCATATTTTTCAAAGGTAATCCAGTCGCCTATGCGCACCATATCGTTAATACTTACCTGTATGCTTGCCACAAAGCCCAGAATAGAATCCTTGAACAGTAACAGTATAATGGCAGAACCAGCTCCTAGGGCAGTGAAAAATTTAAGGACGCTTACCTCTGTTACAATGGCAAAAATACTTAATACGCCAATGATCCAAATAAAAATCATAAACACCTGGATGTAACTATCCATTGGCTTATCGCGAAATCTAGGTTTAGTTTTAAGATAGTCGTTGGTACTTCGAAGTACTTTTTTCACAACGGTTATGGTGAGTATAACGAATACGACCTGAAGAATTTTTTCAGCAATGCCTCCAGCATAGGTAAAATCCGATAAAGCAATGGGGACAAAATTAAAGAGTAGCATAAGCGGTAAAATGTGCGCTACATTTCGTGGTACTTTATGGGTAACGAGATAGTCATCAAAATTAGTTTTGGATTTTCGAGCCAATTTTATCGATAGAGTACGTAACACTTTCCAAACAATATAATCTAGGATTAATGCCAGAACAAAAATAAGAAGTAAGAGAATACCCATATTAAGGTAAGTCGCCAGGTTTTCACTCATCCCTGTCTTCATTAAATAGTCGTAAAGTATGTGATTCATATCCAGGTTCCTTAAGTAGTGTTTTTGATGTATTGTTTACGAATGCAAGATACCATTATTGAATACTAAAGGTCTAAGCTCAAGATTGTTTTTCTTGAGCTTAGACCTTTTAGGAACCTTGTGGATTTCTATTTTTATCGTAGAACCAAAAAATCTTTCTAACCAAAAGACGTAATATTTTTTGCTGACTCACCGTTATAAAAGGGTATGGAGCCGGTATATGAAGTTTAGTTTTAATTTCTTAGTCTTTAGTTAATCTTTTACTCAATTCTTCTAAGGAGAGTCCTTTTGTTTCAGGCATTTTGGTAATCGCCCAGATAAGTTGCAGTACCATCATAGCACCGAAGAAATAGTAGATATACCATACGGCGTCTCTTAAAAGTCCTTCAGTGGCATCCAAGAAAAACGGAGTAATAAGTGTAATTACAGCGGCAAATACCCAATGTATACTAACACCCCA
>CBDUKC010000205.1:0-5819 GCA_965367705.1 uncultured Maribacter sp.
GTATCTACTTCTATATCAATCCCGTCGATATCTGCAAAAATTTTAAAAAGCAACGCTTTCCCTTCCATAACCGGCTTAGAAGCCTCTGGGCCAATATTACCTAATCCTAAAACTGCGGTACCATTCGAAATTATGGCTACAACATTCCCCTTAGCGGTATATTTGTAGACATTTTCAACGTCCTTGGCAATTTCCAAACAAGGTTCCGCTACGCCTGGTGAATAGGCCAAAGCCAAATCTCTTTGGGTGGCATATGGTTTTGTGGGTACTATCTTTATTTTTCCTGGCTGAGGCTTCGCGTGATATATCAACGCTTCCCTTCTCTGTTTTTGTTTGCTCATAGTGTAACTTTAAAACACAAATTTAGGTGTAATCTTTTGAAAAGAGCAAGGCGTCGCTCTTTAAAAGAAAAATTAGAAATTGTACATAGATAATCGTGTAAATGGCAGATTTAAACTTTGTTTTTTGGAACGTTTAATCTCATAGCCAAAATTGCAGCAACGATGAAAAAAGCTCCCGCAAAGACTATAGCATTAATCGCACTACCACCCAAAAGATATTTGTAAATTGGTCCGAAGGTTAATGTTTCTATCCCCATTGGAATCACAATCATCATATTAAGAATTCCCATATATACCCCGCGTCTATCTTGTGGAACTACTTTTGAAACCATCGTATAAGGAATACCCATCATAGCAGCCCAACCAATACCAAATAAAACCATAGGTATCAATACTAGTAATGGGTCACTAATAAACGGAATAGTAAACAAGGCTAGCCCTGTGCCCACTAAACTTAATGCGTATATCTTCTTCCCGCCGTATTTTAAGGTGAGAGGAACCAGTGCCAATGCAACAACCATGGTAACAATGTTATATGTTAGGCTCATTTGAGCTGACTGAGATGCCGCCTCTGAAACTCCATAATCCATGGTTTTCATAAATAGGGGAGTGATGTACTGCCAATAAATAAATAGTGCGTACCACTGAAATAGATATACAGCGCCAATTTTCCACATAAACGTCGGCATTTCCTTTATGGCACTAGAAATTTCAAGAAATGGCTTTGCAATTCTTGTTGATACTGGTTGCGCTTTATCATGATTGATTTCGGCAAGCTCCTCTATTGATGGGGGAATTTCTGGAGTTTTAAGAACAGACCATAAAATCGTCACTACGGACAGTACGCCTCCTATATAGAATGAATAATATAACCATTGCGGAATACTACCAGCAACCTCTATAGATTCATCTCCCAATAGATACTGAAAAAGTACTATAGACCCGTTTGCCAACAAAATTCCAGCGCCGACGAATAAACTTTGCATTTGAAATCCAAGGCTAAGTTGTTTCTCCGGCAATTTATCTCCTACAAACGCCCTATACGGTTCCATGGCCATATTATTACCTGCGTCTAAAATCCATAAAAGGCCAACAGCGAACCATAGTACAGGACTTGTAGGAAAGGCGAACAAACATAAACTACCAATGATTGCTCCAATTAAAAAATAAGGTTTCCGACGGCCCCACCTCGGTGACCAGGTTTTATCTGACATAGCACCAATTATGGGCTGCACAATTAATCCTGTTATTGGGCCGGCAATGTTTAAAATTGGAAGCATCTCCTCCGTAGCTCCTAAATATATAAATATAGGATTGATAGCCGTCTGTTGTAGTCCAAAACTGTATTGGATACCCAAAAAACCAACATTCATGTTAAAAATCTGCCAGAAGCTTAAACTTGGTTTACCTATTTTCATGCTTTTTCACTTTTGGTTTGGTTTGGTCCTAACTAGCAAACGAGTGTAATTCAATACTAAAAAAATGTTCTCATTTGCTACCAGCTTCCAAGATAGTATTTTTAACGCTTGATTGATCTAGCCTACCTAAAAAATGGTTTGAACAACATTGTGCAAACTAAAGCCTAATTCGCTTTCTACTTCAGAAAGTTGATGTTACGCTGTAAGCCTGAGAATTTTGTACGCTTCACAGCCGATTTTTGAAATACTTTTTTGAACACATCTTCGGTTATGTCTTCCCAATCCTTTTTGGACATAGACAACAACTCTGGATGGGGATTGAACAAAGGTTCCTTATGTGGTATAGAAAACTTATTCCAAGGACAAACATCCTGACATACATCACAGCCAAAGGCCCAATCATCAAACTGTCCCTGAAATTCGTTTGGAATTTCGTTCTTCAACTCAATCGTAACATAAGAAATACATTTACTGCCATCTACCACATAGGGCTCCACGATAGCTTCCGTTGGGCAAGCATCAATACAGGCGGTACATGTACCGCAATGATCCGTTACAGGGGCATCATATTCTAAATCTAGATCAATAATAAGCTCGGCGATAAAATAAAAGGAACCAACGCGCTGCGTTAGCAAATTGCTATGTTTTCCAATCCAACCCAATCCACTTTTAGCAGCCCATGCCTTGTCCAAAACCGGTGCTGAATCTACAAAAGCCCTACCCTGTACATCGCCAATTTCATCGCTAATAAACTGTTGTAACTCTTTGAGCTTTGATTTGATTACATGGTGATAATCATGTCCGTAGGCATACTTGGAGATTTTATAGGTGTTGGGCACTTGCTTTTCTTCTGGATAATAGTTCAACAAGAGTGAAATCACTGATTTAGAACCTTCCACTAACAACCTGGGATCAAGTCGTTTATCAAAATGATTTTCCATATAGGCCATCTCACCGTGCATGTTTTTCTTTAACCAACTTTCCAGACGCGGCGCATCCTCTTCTAGAAAATCTGCTTTAGAAATACCGCAAGAGAGAAATCCTAAACGCTTGGCCTCGGCCTTTATCATTTCAGATGTCTTTAAACGGTTCATCTGGCTTTGAAATGAAGATTAACGGCGGCTGGCTTAAGAGAAATGAGCGGATTAATCTGTATGTCCTCCGCACCCGATTCCAGTTTGTAGTTCCGTAATAGTTCAGCAACGGTAATAATCATTTCCTGCATGGCAAAATTATTTCCAACACACATACGGGGGCCAGCACCAAAAGGAAAATAGTAATCTGAAAAGTCTTTTTTATTACTGGGATCAAAACGTTCAGGAATATAATTTTGCGGTTGGTCCCAAAAACGTTCATCTCTATGAAGTTCATAAATTGCCAAAAGGAGCATTGTATTTTTTGGAATTTGGAATCCGTCAATCTCATCATCCGCTATAGATTCTCGGTCTATATAATATGCGGGCGGATATAAACGCATTCCCTCTTCAACACATTGTTTCACATAACTCAATTGTCTGAAATCTTCCATTTCCAGATTGTTTTCCCAATCTATTCCAGAAACTTCCTGATACGCTTTTTCCTGTACTTCTGGGTGTTTAGCCAAAAGATATAAGGTAAATCCTAGTGCATTTGCAGTAGTTTCATGACCTGCTGCAAAAAGTATCAGCACTTCATCAATGAGCTGCTCTTCCGACATGGAGCTGCCGTCCTCATACCTTGCCTTTAAAAGCATATCCAACAAGTCATCCCTATCCGAATTTTCACTGATTCTTTCAGCTATGATTTTTCTAAGAATAGTCCTTGCATTTTTAGAAAGTTCCAGATGTGTGTTAATTTTTCCAGAAAGCTTATACCACCAGTTCAAGTAAGGCTGGCGCATTTCGCGAATGAGCATACGTTGATTCGCCTCGGTTATATCCTTTAAATCGGTCATTTGTTTTTGGATATCGTCTCTACTGAACAGTGAGGTTGCGACTACCTGAAAAGCCAAATCCCCCATTAGCGGATACACATCCTGAAATTGATTAGGATGAATCTTCGCTAACTCTTTTTTTATAGCACTGTGCATGATTCGCAACAGTCCCTGTAGTTTCTTTTTATGAAAAGCGGGCTGTACCATACGACGATGCGTTCGCCAATGCTCTCCGTTAGAAGTCAACAATCCTTTACCGATATACTTCGCTAAATCCACGGTCTGTAAGGATGACTTCTGGTACTTTTTGTGCTCTTTCTGAAGCACTTGTTTTATAAACTTGGCATGCCTTGTAAAAACAATACGTTTTTTAAAACCTACTTCTATCTCAAAAATATCGCCTAACCGATTAAAATTATCATGATGAAACGGTAGTGGGTTTTTAAGAATAGCTTTGCGGTTCTTAAAAACATGAGTTCGGGAAACTAAAGGAAGCTTCTTTATCAAAATAGACCTCCTTGAATATTATTTTTGATTCGACCCAAATGTTTATAAGCCAACTCGGTAACTTCACGACCTCGCGGCGTTCTCATGATAAATCCTTGCTGAATCAAGAAGGGTTCGTAAACTTCTTCAATAGTCTCAGAACTTTCTGAAACAGCCGTCGCCAAGGTAGTTATACCTACAGGCCCTCCCTTAAACTTATCAATAATCGTAGTCAATATTTTATTATCCATTTCATCCAGGCCATGCGCATCTACATTCAATGCCTTCAAGCTAAATTTGGAAATTTCCATATCAATATTTCCGTTACCTTTTATTTGGGCAAAATCGCGAACTCTACGCAACAAAGCATTACAGATTCTTGGTGTTCCTCTACTCCTACCTGCAATTTCTATTGCAGCATCTTGGGTTATAGGAACCTTTAGTATCTCTGCGCTCCGCTCCACAATCGTTGATAATAATTCTGTAGAATAGTATTGCAACCTACTTTGTATTCCAAAACGAGCTCTCATTGGCGCGGTAAGCAATCCTGAACGTGTAGTAGCACCTATAAGTGTAAAAGGACTCAAATTTATCTGAACCGACCTGGCATTGGGGCCACTCTCAATCATAATGTCGATTCTGTAGTCCTCCATTGCGGAATACAGATACTCTTCAACAATAGGACTTAGCCTGTGTATTTCATCAATAAACAGCACATCTCGCTCATCGAGGTTTGTCAAGAGTCCTGCCAAATCTCCAGGTTTATCCAAAACAGGTCCTGAAGTAATTTTTATACCAACTCCCAACTCGTTTGCTAAAATATTGGCCAATGTGGTCTTTCCTAATCCAGGAGGACCATGAAACAAGGTATGATCTAAAGCCTCTCCTCGCTGGTTCGCAGCCTCAACAAAGACCTTTAAATTTTCTAAAACTTGCTCTTGACCCGTAAAGTCGTCAAAACTTACAGGTCTCAACGCCTTTTCTATATCTAATTCTGCATCAGAAAAACCTTCTGTGGAGGGGTCCAAATACTCGTTCATATCCTAACAAAGATAAGTAAACCGTTGTGAAGTTTTTTCAAGTAGCACATCCTTTATTTCGAATGATTTCGTAGATAAATTCGTAATTTCATATCATGGAAAAGAATATTTATACATCAGGAATCCTTCAGTATATTCCTTTTTTTTATGTCATCTGGTCAGACGATTTAGTGTCTGCCTCAGAAATTAATGTAGTTGAAAAAGCCATCAACAATGACATAGGCTTAAAACCAGATGAAAAGACAACGCTCTTTTCTTGGTTAAGCACCACAAAGCCCCCGAAAAACGAAATTTTCAAACAATGGAAGCATATCATTTCTAGTTCCAATGCGGAATTAATTGAAAGCGAGACGTATCCGCTAGCGACATTTAGTCAAAAGGTAGTTTGTCATTATCACCAGACATGCCCGTTTAACGATAGTCTCAAAGACATAGAAATTAATTTAGGAATCCAGCCTAACCACTATAATCATCTTTTCGATGTAGTCGTTAAACAAGAAGTATCCTCTGATTATTATAAGGGAACTGAAATTGATGCTATCTTAAAAGGGGATAACGCAAAAGTAGTTGACCATTTTAGAAGGACATTAGACCATCCTATTTTTAAATGGGAAGTACACCG
>CBDUKC010000206.1:0-5790 GCA_965367705.1 uncultured Maribacter sp.
GAAAATGGTAGCCGCAAACTATCATATTACGGAAATTAAAAATATTACGATTGATGCGGTCGACTGCGGTGCTGGAACCGATTTCTGGAAAGAAACCATTATTCAGCTTTGGGAGAGTCCGGAAGAGGTAGGCAAACGCGATTTTATGCACACCCATAAGGCACTGGAGATTTTAAACCGAGTGGATGGTATCAAGCCTATGGAAAAAGAGGTTGAGGTGAAATTTGAGTATAGTAACGATCAGTTTCATACAGCACAATTGTATGTGCATAACTATAGGGTAGATGAAGGACAACTTGTTGTTGATCTTGGGGTAACACCAACAGACTGCAAGGCCAAGGACACCTGTGGTGTTCCCGTAGAGATGGAACGTGTTTCTGATAATGGGTGTTCCCCAGGGAGTGGATGCTGTTAAACTAAACCTATGAAACAACTACCGTTCAAAAATCAAATGTTGTTAAAATGAGTAATCGTAAAAATAGTATGGTCAGGAAGATGAATGCGGAGGATTGGAACTCCGTTTCCTCAATTTATAAGCAAGGTATTGCTACGGGTTTCGCTACGTTTGAGACAGATGTCCCAGACTTTGAAACTTGGGACAGCGCTCACTTGAAAACGTGTAGAATAGTAGCTATACAGGGAGATGAAATAGTGGGTTGGGCAGCACTTTCCCCGGTTTCCGGTAGGTGTGTTTACGGTGGTGTAGGAGAGGTAAGTGTATATATAGCAGCAAAAGCTAGGGGTTTAGGTGTTGGAAAGCTTTTAATGGAACAACTTATTTTAGAAAGTGAAAAAGAGGGGCTATGGACCTTGCAATCGGGTATTTTCCCTGAAAACGAAGCGAGTATACAGCTCCATAAAAAAATGGGATTCCGTTATATAGGAAAGCGCGAAAAAATTGGGAGGACAGTTGAAGGAATCTGGAGAGATAATGTGCTTTTTGAAAGGCGTAGTGATGTTATAGGAACGAACTAAAGCACATCAGTATCTTGGGATTGTGTTTCAGCCAATTTACGTTCCAGTTCTGCCTGAAACTCCTCCATGACAGGCTTTACCGTACTTTCGGGTAAGTCGGCTATTTTAATGTACATAAGTCCGTCTACCGAATTATTAAACAGTGGATCTACATTAAACGCCACTACTTTGGCATTTTGTTTTATGTACTTTTTAATTAACACGGGTAAACGCAGGTTGCCTGGTTCTACTTCGTCTATTAAGCGGTCAAACTTGTTTAAATCGGCCTTTGTTTCGTCAAAAACAAACTCCTTGTCCGCATCGTTCAGCTTCACCTTAAATTCCTTTTTTGGTCTAATATATTGGGCCACATAGGGATCCCAGTAGTTAGATTTCATAAACTCTATCATCAAGGACTTAGAGAAGTTGGAAAACTGGTTACTAATACTTACACCACCGATAAGGTACTTGTGCTCAGGGTGTCTTAGCGTTGTATGAACGATTCCTTTCCATAATAGAAATAACGGCATCGGTTTCTGTTGGTATTCTTTTACGATGTAAGCGCGACCCATTTCTATAGACTGCCGCATCATATCGTACAGCTCAGGTTCTACCCGAAACAAATCTTGTAAATAAAACCCGTCAATACCGTGCTCGGGAAATATCTCGGATCCCATTCCCATACGGTATGCACCTACGATACACTGTTCCTCATTATCCCACAGGAAGAGATGATGGTAGTAGGTGTCAAAGACATCTAAATCTATGGCTTTGTTGGTACCTTCCCCGATAGCCCTAAAGGTTACTTCTCGTTGCCTACCTATTTCTTTTAGGATAAAAGGCATATCCTGCTCCTTGGCAAGGAACACTTCGTAATTTTTACTTTGCAGGAGACGACAGTCCTTTTCCCTTAGTTTTTCTATTTCACCTTGCATTACCTCTTTACGCATGGCATCTGCAATCTTTCTAGGTGGTTTTGGTATTTTAAGTGTTGAAGGCAATTGATCAATTAGCCGTTCTTTTTGGAAGGCATTCGATAGTATGTATGTTTTTCTTCGCAATAGATCTGTAAAATCTTCTAAATTTTCTTGTTCATTTTGGGTCTGTACAGAAATGGGTTGACCAATACGCACCTTTAATGGGCGGTTACGTTGCGAAAGCACCTGTGAGGGAATCATAGCAGTTCTAAAAATAGGGTTCCATCTAGATAGTCTATAGAATAATTTACTATTCTTTCCATGGAAGTAGATAGGAACTACGGGAACTTGAGCCTTTTTAATTAGTTTTAGCGCAGCTTCTTCCCAGGGTCTATCTACAATCAACTTCCCATCTTTGTGGGTGGAGACTTCCCCTGCTGGGAAAATTCCAAGGGGATGCCCGTCCCTAATATGTTGTAACGCTTTTTTAAAGCCGGCAATACTGCTCCTAGCGCCCTTGTGTTCTTCAAATGGATTTACAGGAAGGATGTATGGGGCCAAAGGTGCCATTCGCTCCAAAAGGAAGTTGGCCATGATCTTGTAGTCCTTTCGTATGGGCAGCATTAATCGCATCAGTAAAATACCATCTATGCCACCTAGTGGGTGGTTGGAGATGGTGATATAAGATCCGTCTTTTGGTAATCGTTTAAAATCTTCTTCGGGAATATCAAAATCAATTTCATAATGTTCTAAAATTGCTTGGGCATACGCCTCGCAGTCTAGATGTGCTATAGTATCGTAAAATGAATTTATGGCAGAGATACGGGTGACCTTCATGAGCAGCCACGCAATAAAAGTGCCTAGATAGCCATACTTGGAAACATTAATAGCTTTCGCCACTTCTTTTGCTGTTACCAGACCCATAGAAAGAAATAATTATGTGGGTGTAAATATAGTAAAAAGCAGAAGTGAGCGATTTATTTATGATACAATTCTTTAGTCGGGTATCTTATTTTACAACCAGCTGTACTGTCTCCTTACCACGTTGTTCCAATAGAATTTCATGTCCGTTTTGTAGCGATGCTAAAGCTTTTGCATTAAAATGTCGTATAGTATAGAGCGATACATTTTCATGATGCACTATCTTAAAGGTACTTTTGAGTCGGTTTAATAAGGCTTCCAAACCTCCAAATTTATTATCAACACAAACAGAGAAACTAATGGCCGAATTCTGTATGAGGTCTACCTTCATTTTATGCTCATGAAACAGTTTAAAGAGTTCGCTGATACTATCTTCTACGATGAATGAAAAATCTAGAGAGGACAATTTCATCAAGACCTGGTTTTTTTTAACGATAAAGCAGGGAACGTTGGGTTCTATTCCTACTCCCTTTCCTACGGTAGTACCCTTATCTTTAGGATTTATAAAGGATTTAACATGCAGGGGTATTTCCTTTTTTTGCAAAGGTTGCAGGGTTTTGGGATGGATAACCGATGCCCCATAGAAAGCTAGTTCTATTGCCTCACGATAAGAGATATTGTTTAATAACTGCGTTTCTTTAAAATATCTAGGGTCTGCATTTAGTACACCAGGAACATCTTTCCATATGGTTACAGAATCAGCGTTGAGGCAGTAGGCCAATATTGCTGCTGAATAATCGGAACCTTCTCTTCCCAAGGTGGTGGTGAAGTTGTTGTTATCACTTCCTAAAAATCCTTGTGTGATATTTAAAATACTTTGGTCAATAGTAGTAATAAGCTCTTGTGTTTTCTCCCAATTTACCGTGGTATCTCTATAATTAGTATCCGTCTTAATATAATTCCTGATGTCTAACCAATTGTTTTTAATACCAATTTCTTCAAGATAGGCGCTAACAATGGTTGTAGCCATGAGTTCTCCATAACCCACTACTTGGTCGTAAACGAAATTATAGTTGGGAGATTTATTCCATGCCAAAAATCCGTTGATCTCCTCTATCAATACTTTAACATCTTTATAGACCTTATGTTGTGGATTAGGAAATAAGTCCCTCATAATGGACATATGATAGTCAACGGTATCTGCAATCTTTCCAACGATAGCATTCTTATCTTCAAAATAGGCGTCCACAATGGCTTCCATCGCGTTCGTTGTCTTCCCCATTGCTGAAATAACTAAAAGCGTATGGTTATGTCCGGTTTGCTTTAGGACTTCAATCACATTTTTAACACCATCAGCATCCTTTATTGATGCGCCTCCAAACTTAAAAACCCTCATAAAAAATTACTTTTTAATTCTATTCTAACCCAATGCATGCGTTGTGCTTATGTAATGTTTTCTAGGTAAGAAAGCATTGCCGCTTCGTTAAGTTGCACCACATCCCAGTCTCGCATAACTTTTGCACCTTTACTTTCGTAAAAACGTATGGCATGTTCATTCCAATCTATAACTTCCCAACTAATTCGTTTTACACCCAGTTCGTGACCATATTGTACCACCTTATTTAAAAGGGCAGTACCTAAACCACTACCGCGCATTTTTTCGGTGACTATCAAATCTTCTAAATGCAGTACAGTGCCCTTCCAAGTGGAATATCTAGGATATACTAGAGCTGAACCGATTACTTCACCTTCATTTTCTGCAACGAAGCATTGAAACTTTGGTGTAGGGCCAAAACCGTCAAGTAGTAAATCCTCCACCGTAATTTCTACCGCATCGGCTTCTTTCTCGAAAACAGCCAGTTCTTGTGTAAGCCCTAAGACCTGTGACATATCCGAAGCTATAGCTTTCCTTATTTTATATTTCATAATTGTTACAAATAAAACACAAAGTTATAAATTTAAGAAACGTAAAAATGGCGAAAACGATGTAGTTTCACAAAATAGCCGATATTTGTGGTCTAAATGCACCTTTTACGGATGACTAAAAAAAATCAAACCCTCGGAGAGTTTATTATTGAAAATCAATCTTCATTCAAATATTCTTCGGGTGAACTCTCTAAACTTATCAATGCCATCCGATTGGCTGCAAAGGTGGTAAATCACGAGGTGAATAAAGCGGGTTTAGTTGATATACTAGGAGATGCCGGCGATACTAACATACAAGGTGAAGAACAAAAAAAATTAGATGTCTTTGCAAACGAAAAATTTATATCGACACTAAAAAATCGAGAAATTGTTTGTGGAATTGCATCTGAAGAAGAGGATAGTTTTATTACTATCAACAGTAACGACAACAATCATCAGAACAAATATGTAGTGCTCATTGATCCTTTAGATGGGTCTTCCAACGTGGATGTAAACGTATCGGTAGGAACCATTTTTTCTATTTACAGGCGCGTCACCCCCGTAGGTACTCCAGTAACATTAAAAGACTTTCTTCAACCAGGAAACCAACAAGTGGCTGCGGGCTATGTTGTATATGGAACATCGACCATGTTGGTTTACACAACAGGTGATGGTGTCAACGGGTTTACCTTGAATCCTGCATTAGGAACCTTTTATCTATCACATCCTAACATGGAGTTTCCAGAAACAGGAAAGATATATTCTGTAAATGAGGGAAATTACGTTCATTTTCACCAAGGTGTAAAGGATTATATTAAATATTGCCAGCAAGAGGAAGGTGATAGGCCCTATACTTCAAGATATATTGGTTCTTTGGTTTCCGATTTTCATAGAAATATGATAAAAGGAGGCATTTATATGTATCCTAAAAGTAGTGTTACAGAGAGTGGAAAACTTCGATTACTTTATGAGTGTAATCCAATGGCTTTTATTGCCGAACAAGCAAATGGTTTAGCAGTTGGCGGAAAAACACGTATTATGGACATTGAACCTACAGAGCTTCACCAACGGGTACCCTTCTTTTGTGGAAGTCCAAAAATGGTTGAAAAGCTACAAGAATTCTTAGATAAGTATCATTAAAAAAGGGAGGCAA
>CBDUKC010000207.1:0-5764 GCA_965367705.1 uncultured Maribacter sp.
TCCCATGGAATAAACGCAGACAATGTTTGGCTTCCCCATTTATATTTAAATTTTCCCTTAACTAAAAAAGGGAGTAGAATTAGCTCCACTCCCTTTTTCAATACAAATTAAGTTAATCCTATTGTCTAATAACCCGGATTTTGGGTGGTTAGTGGGTTGCCATTTTCATCTTTTCCACCAGCATCTATCTGAGATTGAGGTATTGGCATATATTCATGCTTACCTGCAATAAACTGAGCACCGGTTAAAAAGCCTCTAGCTATCTTTTCCTTTGCTAAATAGGTGTTTATAACATCTGCCGCAATACCCCATCTTACTAAATCAAAAAAGCGATGACCTTCGTGTGCCATTTCCAATCGACGTTCCGTTCTTAAAGCTATTGTAGCTTCTTCTTTTGAAGTAAAGGGATCATTATAGGTGTCTATCATATAATTGGCCGCATTTGCAGTGCCTTCGAGGTTTTCTATATAACTGCCCGTTTTTGCCCTCTCCCTGATCATGTTAATATAAGTTCTACCTTCTTCCAAATTACCCAACTCTATTTCTGCTTCTGCTTTCCATAGCAAAACATCGGCATATCTAATAATACTGTAGTTGGCAGCTGTAACATAAGGCCAAGATGGTAAATAATCGGGATGATTTGCCGAGATCACCCTTTTCTTAGGGCCATATGGGCCATAAGTAGCTAAATCCCTAGCCCAACTTTCTTCATAGTTAATCTCTAAATCTTTGTAAGGTATCCCTGGTCGTCCAATGGTAACATCCAATCTTGGGTCTACATTGTCGGTTTCGGTAAGATCCACATTTCCAATTATTGGCATTCCATCAACGTCCGTTTTATACGCATTTACTAAATTCTGAGAAGGGCGTAAAAAGCCATATGCGGCATATCTAGGACCGCCAGGAGGCATTAAACGATCACCGATAGATCCGTTGTAATTACTAGGGGAACCATCGTTTATAGAATATTGAATTGCAAAAACAACTTCTTCGCCATTGTCGTTTTCCGGAATAAATATTTCACTGAAGTTGGGCGTTAAACTATAACCTCCTTTAGAAATAACTTCGTCTGCAGCATCACTGGCCAATTGCCATTTCCCCTGGTATAAATAAGTTTTGCTCAAGTATGCCCATGCAGCATATTTCGTTGGTCTACCTGGATCTGCTTGGGTTTCCGGTAATACGGCAATGGCCGCATTAAAATCTTCCTCTATTTTTGTCCAAATTTCTTCAGGCGTAATTTGGGTGTTGGATAAGTAGTTTCCATCCTCATCCGTATAGGAGATTCTATTGTACAGTTTTTTAAGTTCAAAATAAAAATGCCCTCTTAAAAAACGCATTTCAGCAACGCGCTGTATTTTGGTGGCCTCATCAAATTCAGTAGTATTTTTTAAAGCTTTTAAAACCGTGTTTGCACGATAAACACCTTCATAAAGTACACTCCATTTTTGAACAACATCAATAATTTGGCCATCAATATTGTAAATCTCCATTCTGTGAATTTGGTTTTGGTCACCAGTACCTCCACCACCTTTATAGGCATCATCAGAAAGTACATCTCCAAAACTCCAGTTGGAAGCTGGCGAGTTAAATGCATTTGAGGCTTCATTACCTTGTCCATTTAATATGCTATAAGCAGAGATTACCAAAGATTCTATATTTTCGGGTAATGCTACCTGATCGTCGGTTAGCTCTCCAAATGGTTCCTTTTCCAAGAACTCATCGCTACAGGAGAACAGTAACCCAATTAAGGCAAATAATATGATTAAATTTTTCATTTTGATATTTTTTTAAAAGTTGAAATTAAGACCTAATGTAAATGTCTGTGAACTCGGGTAAATACCTCTGTCTACGCCAATATCCAGGTTACGATCATCGGAATCATAATTCTGTAATCCAATTTCTGGATCTAATCCTTCATATCCTGTAATGGTAAATAAATTATATGCTTCCAAATAAATTCTTATACGCGAAGCTTTTATCTTTTCAGCTACATTTTCTGGAAGGGTATAGCCCAATTGAAAAGTTTTTAAGCGTAAAAATGAACCGTCTTGTACATAGTAAGAAGATGGTCTAATATTGTTGTTGGGATCATTCAAAGAAACCCTGGCTAAATCCGTATTGGTATTTTGTGGTGTCCAAGCATTTAGAATGCGATCATTCTTATTGTAGTTGGCCAAGTTGAAAAAATCAGTATAGTATCGCGACAAATCATAAATATCATTTCCTTGCGAACCTTGAAAGAACAATGTTAAATCCAATGCCTTGTAATTGGCCGTGAAGTTAATGCCATAGGTGAAATCTGCGTGTGGAGAACCAATGAAAGTACGATCCAAGTCATCAATAACATTATCGTTGTTGATGTCTTTAAACCTATAATCCCCAGCAACGGCGTTAGACTGGTTACTTGAAGCCGCTTCGGCATCAGAAGAAAAAATACCTTCTACCACATGACCGTAGAAGGAAGCTATAGGTTGCCCAACTGCGGTTCTAGAAGTACTCTGGTCAAAATTCACACTATGTAATACCCCAGGGTCTGTTTCTATGAAATTTATACCCTCCCCTAAGGACAATAATTCATTATCAATAACAGAGAAATTAACGCCTATATTAAAGTTAAAGTCTTTTGCGCGATCACTTTGATAATCTGCCGTAAACTCAAAACCTTTGTTTTCCATCTCGCCCACATTCTGCCATTGACCGCTATTTGAAAAACCCGCTTGATCTGGTGCCAAGGTTTTAAACAATAATAAATCTTCCGTGTTTTTATAAAAGTAATCTGCAGAAAAAGTCAAGGCATCATTGAGAAAACCAAAATCCAAACCAACATTGGTCTGTGTAGTTGTTTCCCATTTTAAATCAGGATTCGCAATTCTGGATAATGTAAAACCAGTTTGTGTGCTATTTTGAGCTCCATCAATGGCGTAATTGGAATAATACGGATTACTACTGTATCCAGATAGTGTTTGGTAAGCAGGGATGTCCTGATTACCTGTTACACCCCATCCGGCACGTAATTTTAAGTTAGATATAATTCCGTCCTTATTAAAGAAGTTTTCTTCAGATATTTTCCAACCCGCTGATAGTGCAGGAAAAGTACCCCATCTATTATTTAACAATTTAGAAGTACCATCGCGTCTCAAGGTAGCAGAGAACAAATATTTATTATCGTAGGTATAATTTAATTTACCGAAATACGAGAATAAGGAGTACTCTATTTTATCACCGCTATTCGTTTGTGTGCCTTGGTCACCTGCATTTAATATTCTAATGTTTAGTTCATTGGTAGGTAGATCATCAATAGAAGCGGTTGTAACTTCATATAAATTCTCTATACTTTCAATCCCGACTAAGGCACTAAAATTATGTTTGTCGGCAAAAGTTTTTGTGTAATTCAAGGTATTCGACCAAACCCAGTCGAACTGCTTGTTATTTCTGACAGATAAACTGTTGATTACTCGCTGTGGATTTGGCTCCTTGTAAGTAGGACTAAATGATGTTTTGTCTGATGTAGTATAATTAAGTCCGAAATTAGTTTTGAATTTTAAGTGTTCAAAAAATTGAATTTCGGTAAATACATTACCAAATACGCGTACCCTATTTTCAATATTATCTTTATTTCGGTATAAATTACCCAAAGGATTTTGAGTATCCGATAATGGATAACCAGTGAATTCTCCATTTATATCATAAACTGGAGCAATACTGGGAATTCTGAAGGCGTCGTAAACGGCATTGCCCAACAATGAATTAGTACTGGTGCCGACACTTTTGGAGTAGGCAACGGTTAGGTTTTCGCCTATTGTTACAACATCATTAAACAGTTTGTAGTCCGAATTTAAACGTGCAGTAATTCTGCTAAAATCAGTGTATTTCAACGTTCCTTCCTGATCAAAATAGCCTAAAGAAAACATACTATGCGACTTTTCACCTCCTTTGGCCAAACTTAGGTTGTAAGATTGAATAATGGCCGGATCAAAAATTTCGCCAACCCAATCTGTGTTGGCGGAAGGAATGGTATTTTCAGCATCCAAAAAATCAGGAATTACCGGTGTGGCACCGTTGCCATATATAGCATGTGCAGGTGTTATGCCGTCATTGGCAAAACCTTGCCAATATACTTTTCCATAATTTTCAGCACTTAGATTATTCGGTAAATTAGTAGTATTCTGAATACCGGAATGCATGTTGATGGAAACCTTTGTTTCCTCTGATTTTCCTTTTTTGGTAGTAATGATTACAACACCATTTGCTGCTCTAGAACCATAGATACTGGAAGATGATGCATCTTTTAATACTTGAAGGGACTCAATATCGTTAGGGTTGATAAGATTGATACCTGAAGTTGTAGGTACACCATCTATTACATAAAGAGGATCGTTATTTCGTATCGTACTATAACCTCTAATTCTAAGGCTGCTTGGGCCACCAGGAGCGGCCGAACTTACTACGTTAACACCAGAAACCTGGCCTTGTAGCATATTGTCCACACTGGCAACCGGTTGGCTAACAACACCACCCATATCAACAATAGCTACGGCACCTGTTAGATCACTTTTTCTTTCTGTTGTATATCCTGTAACTATGACCTCCGATAATGCAGCGGCATTCTCCAATAAAGTTACAGAGATATTCAGATTTCCGTTCAAATTGACTTCTTGTGTAGTGAAACCAATATATGAAATGACCAAAATGGCATTTTCATAGGATACATCTATGGAGAAATTACCATCAAAATCAGTAGTAGTTCCGTTAGTGGTACCTTTTTCCATGATACTTGCACCTGGGAGCGGCTCTCCTAAATTATCTGTAATGGCACCTGATACTGTTAGTTGATACGCGCTATATTCAGCGTTAATAATATCGTTGTTTACATGTGCATAACTGTTGGAATACAGTGCAACGAATACCAGTAAAAACAACGAGCCAATCTTTGTTCTTTGCAATTTTGAATAAGAACATTTAATGTTCTGTCGAGGGTTTAGCATAATAAAAATAATAGAGTTTTGAATTTGTTTTTTTGTTTTAAATGTTATACTTCTCTGCCATATAGTTCAGTTGTGTACTTATAAGTATTAAGGGCAAAAAGTACTTTGGGGTCCCAGTTTATCTGGAGAGTTTCACGTCATATTTAGCTCATTTAATTTTCAGGGTTTTTTTAAAAGCGCAAAATTGAAAATTTAAATGCTGGTTAAAAAGGACATTGTTATTGTTAAAGAATCCTTAATAAATACATTATTAAAATTTAATATTGGAAGTGGAGGCAATAGACAAGTTTCGCTTTTTGGACGGTTTTACTTCGTGTAAATTCAGTAAAGGTTTGGATGTTAAGACCTGTTATATCAAGGTGTTGGGATACTTGTGGCTCAGTATGTGGTAGGCAGTCCTTATCTTTCCCATAAACAATGAAGTAGAAACATTAGCTTAACATTGACTTTAAATTTTAAGATTTTAGTGTGGCTATACCGATGTTGACGGACATAAATAAAAGAAAATTTCCCTGTGAGTTAAAGGAGCGCATCCTTAGATAGGTATCACTTTCATGAATGGCCAATGTATTTGTAATTCATGGGAATCCTTAGGTTAGGCAGTAATGAAAATTGTTGAGAAGGATTTCTTCGTCATATCCATTGATCCTATCCCTTCTTAAAAATCCACTGAGCCTGTTCAATTGGGCTTCTTGAGGGTGTCAGCACATCTTCTTATTGCTAACAGCCCTGCTATTGGGCTTTATACCACGCCCGAACCTTTCCGCATAATTATA
>CBDUKC010000208.1:0-5725 GCA_965367705.1 uncultured Maribacter sp.
CTTAAAAACGGGCGTATCATAGCTCAATGGGGAGATACCAAACGCGTGGATATGACCTTTAGCGTAACCAAAAGCTTTCTAAGCACTATGGCTGGTTTGGCTGTTGATAACGGACTGATTTCAAGCCCAAATGATAAGGTTGGGCAGTACATCTGGGATGGAACCTTTGCTGGGGACCACAATTCAAAAATCACTTGGGAGCAGTTGTTACAGCAAAATTCTGCATGGTCCGGTGAACTTTGGGGCGCTAAGGATTGGGCAGATAGGCCGCCAAAAGAGGGTGGTATTGATGATTGGAAGTTTGAGGCGCCCAAGGAACCTGGAACTTTTATGGAGTACAACGATGTTCGTGTAAATGTTCTCGCCTATGCACTTACGCATGTTTGGCGCAAGCCGATGCCTCTGGTGCTAAAGGAACAGATTATGGATAAAATTGGGGCTTCAACTACATGGCGTTGGCACGGTTATGACCACGCTTGGACAGAGATAGATGGAATCCAAATGAAATCGGTAACAGGAGGAGGGCATTCTGGTGCGGGTCTATTTATCAATACGGAAGATATGGCACGCTTTGGACTTTTATTTTTGAATAATGGAAAATGGAAGCAAGAACGTTTGATTAGCGAAAATTGGATAAAAGTGGCAATAAGTGCATCAGAGCCTAATTCAAATTATGGCTACATGTGGTGGTTGAATAATAAGGGAGATAGACATTGGGAAGGTCTTTCGGAAAACATATACTATGCTGCTGGATTTGGAGGAAATTTCATCGTTATAGACAAAGAAAATGATTTGGTCGTGGTAACACGCTGGTTAGAACCACGTAAGATCAGCGAGTTCATGACCAAGGTAAATGCTGCAATGCGCTAAAGTTGATTAAGAATGTCAACAGCTTCGGCTAAGGTTTCTTGTTTTTTCGCAAAACAAAAACGGAGCACTTTATCATCCCTATTGTTAACGTTAAAGGATGAGATGGGAATACTAGCCAATTTGTAGTCAAGAATTAATCTTTTGGCAAAATCAGTATCTGATTCGACCGTAATTTTACGGTAGTCCAATAATTGAAAATACGTACCTGAAGAAGGGATAAACTCAAATTTTGAATTTTCTAAGCCCTTTAAAAAAAAATCCCTTTTATCCTGATAAAAAGTATTGAGATTGGCATAGTTCGCTTTGGTCTTGAGATATTCGGCCATTGCCCTTTGAGTAGGGTGGTCTACACTAAAAACATTAAACTGGTGCACTTTCCTAAATTCTTTCATTAGCGGTTTGGGAGCTGCACAATAGCCTAATTTCCATCCGGTTACATGAAAGGTCTTTCCGAAGGACGCACAAATAAAACTGCGCGAGGCCAAATCCGTAAATCGAGATGCGCTTTCGTGTTCTTTTCCATCAAAAATGATGTGCTCATACACCTCATCGCTTATTAAAATGATATCGGTACCACGCAATAACTCCTGCAGTTGTAACATATCTTCTTTAGAGAAGATATGCCCACTAGGATTGTGTGGTGTGTTTATGATTACCATTTTCGTTTTAGGGGTAATCAAGCGTTTAAAAACGGTCCAGTCCACAACATATGCAGGAGCTTCGAGGTCCAGATAAATGGGAACGCCACCGTTTAGGTTTATGGCAGGCTCATAGCAATCATAAGCTGGTTTTAGAACAATAACCTCGTCGCCAGAATGAACGAATGCCGTAATGGCTGTAAAAATAGCTTGGGTAGCGCCAACGGTTACCGTAATATCAGTTTCGGGATGATAGAATGTTCCGTGTAAATTCTCAATTTTATGCGAGATAATTTCACGTAGACCGTAATAACCGGGCATGGGGGCATACTGGTTATGACCGGAGCGCATTGCTATGTAAACCAAGTCGATAAGTTTTTTATCTGCCTCAAAATTTGGAAAACCTTGAGAAAGATCAATAGCATCATGTTTTCTTGCCAAGTTGCCTATTGTAGTAAAAATCGTGGTTTCAATATTCGGTAATTTCGAAATATGCTCCATGTTGTGCATTAATTTGTTTTAAAGATAGCTCAGATATTTTGATTGTTGAACATTGTATAATATGGAGAATGATGATTCTAAGATTGGTATAAAAATAAAATCCCATACTTCTCAGTATGGGATTTTATTTTTACTATATGTTGTTTATGATTATCCTTTAAGAGTAGCACTAAGATATTCGCGGTTCATGCGCGCAATGTTCTCTAAAGAAATTCCTTTAGGACATTCTACCTCACAAGCGCCTGTATTCGTGCAGTTTCCAAAACCTTCTAGATCCATTTGCCGTACCATGTTTTGAACACGGTCTACAGCTTCTACCTTTCCTTGTGGTAATAACGCATATTGAGAGACTTTAGCTGAGGTAAAAAGCATAGCACTTGCGTTTTTACAAGCAGCTACACAGGCCCCACAGCCAATACAAGCAGCAGAATAAAAAGCGTCATCTGCATCATGTTTGTCAATAGGAATAGAGTTGGCATCTTGGGTATTACCGGACGTATTTACGGAAATATAACCTCCTGCTTGCTGTATTCTATCAAATGCGGTACGGTCTACAATCAAATCTTTGATGACTGGAAAAGCTTTTGCTCTAAAAGGCTCTATAGTAATCGTATCGCCATCACTAAATTTACGCATGTGTAATTGACAGGTCGTTACCAATCTATCAGGACCATGTGGCTCACCATTAATTTGCAATGAGCAAGATCCACAAATACCTTCACGGCAATCATGATCAAATTCTACCGGCTCCTCACCCTTGTTGATTAAATCTTCATTAAGAACATCCATCATTTCCAAAAAGGACATATCACCATCTATACCGTCTATGGTATAGTCCATCATTTTTCCTTTGGAATTGGCATCTTTTTGGCGCCAGATTTTCAATGTTAGTTTCATAGCTTTTATTTTGTAGTTCGTTGAGCGTTAGGCTTCTATCGGTTCAACACTAAACTATTTATAACTTCTTGTTTTCAATTCGATATTCTCGTACTTTAATTCTTCTTTATGAAGCACAGCATCTTTTGGTTCCCCTTTGTATTCCCATGAGGATACGAACTTAAAGTTCTCGTCATCTCTTAAAGCTTCCCCTTCTGGAGTTTGGTATTCTTCACGGAAGTGACCGCCACAAGATTCATTTCTTGTTAACGCATCTTTTGCGAATAATTCTCCTAGCTCCAAGAAATCGGCAACGCGGCCCGCTTTCTCCAACTCTTGATTTTTAGTGTCAGCAGAACCTGGTACACGCACGTTTTCCCAGAAATCTGCTCTTAAAGCTGAGATTTCATCTATCGCTTCTTGCAGTTCCTTTTCGTTACGGGACATTCCACATTTATTCCACATGATTTTACCAAGTATTTTATGGTAGTAATCTACAGAATGGGTTCCTTTCCCGTTCATTAACTTTTCTATTCTATCACGCACTTCTTTTTCTGAAGCATCGAACTCTGGAGAATCAGTAGGTATTTTTCCAGTTCTAATGTCATTAGATAAGTAATCACCAATCGTGTAAGGAAGTACAAAATAACCATCGGCCAAACCTTGCATTAAGGCCGAAGCTCCAAGTCTGTTAGCACCGTGATCACTAAAATTAGCTTCACCGGCTGCATAGCAACCTTCTACAGTTGTTTGCAGATTATAATCTACCCATAGGCCTCCCATTGTGTAGTGTACCGCAGGATATATCATCATTGGAGTTTTGTATGGATTCTCATCTACGATTTTCTCGTACATCTGAAATAGATTTCCATATTTATTCTCTATAACTTCTTCACCTAGTGTACGGATAGTTTTGTCATCTGCATCCTTCATTCCAGAGGTCAGCGCTTTTTCTTTACCATAACGCATAATAGCTGCGTCAAAATCTAAGTAAACCGCTTCTCCTGTTTTATTAATACCAAAGCCTTCATCACAACGTTCCTTTGCTGCTCTAGAAGCAACATCTCTAGGCACTAAGTTTCCAAAAGCAGGATACCTTCTTTCCAAATAATAATCTCTATCTTCTTCCTTAAGCTGGGTAGGTTTTAATTTACCTTCTCTAATAGCTTGTGCATCCTCTAACTTAGCAGGCACCCAAATACGACCATCGTTTCTTAAGGATTCTGACATCAACGTTAATTTTGATTGATGATCTCCAGAAACCGGTATACAAGTAGGGTGTATTTGTGTAAAGCATGGATTTGCAAAATGAGCACCTCTGCGGTGCGCTCTCCAAGCTGCCATAACATTACTTCCCATTGCGTTCGTGGAAAGGAAAAATACGTTTCCGTAACCACCGGTTGCCAAAACTACGGCATGGGCGGAATGTCTTTCGATTTCTCCAGTGATTAGGTTCCGTGCTATAATTCCACGGGCCTTACCATCTACTTTTACCAAATCCATCATTTCATGACGGTTAAAAGGTTGAATTTTACCTCTATTAATTTGGCGGTTCATAGCGGAGTATGCACCCAATAATAATTGTTGTCCTGTTTGACCTTTCGCATAAAATGTTCTCGAAACCAAAACACCACCAAAAGAACGGTTGTCTAATAGACCTCCATATTCACGTGCAAAAGGGACTCCTTGTGCTACACATTGATCAATAATCTGTCCGGATACTTCTGCCAAACGATACACATTTGCCTCTCGTGAGCGGTAATCGCCACCTTTTACGGTATCGTAGAACAAACGGTAATTACTATCCCCATCGCCTTGATAATTCTTAGCAGCGTTGATACCTCCTTGTGCAGCAATGGAATGCGCACGTCTTGGAGAATCTTGATAGCAAAACGTTTTCACGTTATAGCCTAGTTCCGCTAAGGTAGCAGCGGCGGAACCTCCTGCTAATCCTGTACCTACAACGATAATATCTATATTACGCTTGTTTGCAGGGTTAACTAGGTCAATTTCATTTTTATGTTTAGTCCATTTATCGGCCAACGGCCCTGAAGGAACTTTAGAATCCAATATGCCCATATTTAATGTGTTATTGGGTTAAGGTGATGATATATAGCGATTAAAGCGAATCCTAATGGAATAGCGATTGCGTATACTTTTGTAAATGTTTTTATAGCTGGCGTGTATTTGTTGTTTAGACCCATACTCTGAAAAGAAGATGCAAAACCATGCAGCAAATGCAAGGCTAAAAGCCCAAAAGAAATAACATAAAGCACTGTTCTCAAAAGAGGTTCAAACTTTTCTACCGTTTCCGCGTAATAGCGTGTTGGGTCCTCAGGTCTTACCTCAATGTATTTGTAGGCCATTTCATGTATCCAGAAATCATACATGTGTAATCCTAAGAATGCCAATACCACTAGTCCTGTGATAATCATGTTTCTAGATATCCAAGAAGCGTTTGCACCACCTTTGTACTTAGCGTACTTCACAGACCTTGCACCGTTATTTTGAATTTCTAAAGCAATTCCCATAACAAAATGCACGATGACACCGGCAATTAATATGGGTTGAAGAATGTACTGAACTAACGGATTGTATCCCATAAAATGGGACCACGTATTAAACGTATCCGGAGCAATAACGGACATGATGTTGATGACAAAATGTTGACCTAAGAAGAAGACCAGGAAAAGACCGGAAAGCGCCATCACTACTTTTCGGGCTATTGAAGATGTTAACAATCCACTCATCTGTTGATTTTTTTAGCACCTCAAATTTACGGTACGGTTTAGTTATTAACAACTTTTATACGGCTTTAGTATATTATTTAGACCCATTTT
>CBDUKC010000209.1:0-5721 GCA_965367705.1 uncultured Maribacter sp.
TAATTCGGATTAAGCGGCAAGAGCGTAATTGTTTTCGCCAATTAAAAGTGTGAAATATGATATTAACGAGCTGTATCCCAGCGCTCGACATGCTTACAATGCCATTGGTCTCGCTGTCAAAACCAGTCGGCCCCAATATGTTAATGAACTAAACCTTAAATCTAATTTTAAGGTTGGGCGTCACCCTTTTTTGTAAAAGGGTCGGGCTGTCGGCTATACACGGTACTTGCCTCTATCCCTAACGCGGGCAGCAAAGCTAACAAAAACTTGCGAACCTATGCAGAACCCACTACATTTAGGTCAAAATTTATACCAAAAAGTAGTTATGAAGTTCGGAATTATAAGAGAGCGTAAAAATCCCCCAGATCGCAGGGTGGTACTATCACCTGAGGCATGTCAAAAAGTCCTTTCTACCCATAAGGATGCCCAAATTGTAGTGGAGCCCTCACCCATACGCACATTTTTAGATACTGATTATAAAAAAGCCGGAATTACCGTAGCTTCCAAAATGGCCGATTGTGACGTTCTTGTAGGTGTAAAAGAAGTGCCTATTGAACACTTAATTCCCAATAAAAAATATTTTTTCTTTTCGCATACTATTAAAAAACAACCCTACAATAGAGATTTGCTCCAAGCCATTCTAGAGAAAAATATCGAATTATATGACCATGAGGTCATCACCAACGAGAAAGAACAGCGATTGGTTGCCTTTGGCAGGTATGCTGGTATTGTTGGCGCTTATAATGGCTTTAGGGCCTATGGATTAAAATTTAATCTTTTTGAACTACCAAAAGCTGAAGCACTCACCGACCAACAAGAATTAATTTCGGAATTAAAGAAAATAAAACTACCTAACATCAAGGTGTTGTTGACCGGACGGGGAAGAGTGGGTAATGGCTCCAGGGAAATGCTGGACGGTATGGGAATGCGACGCGTTAACGTTACCGAATATTTGGAAGACGACTTTCAAG
The DNA here is from genome assembly GCA_965367705.1 of uncultured Maribacter sp. GTDB lineage: Bacteria > Bacteroidota > Bacteroidia > Flavobacteriales > Flavobacteriaceae > Maribacter. Next base: position 972 of record CBDUKC010000209.1, read on the forward strand.
AGCCGGTCTATTGCCAGATAGATGCCTCTGAGTATAACAAACGCAAAGATGGGGTACGAGGAAACAAGGCCGACTTTTTTGCAAACCCAGAACAGTACACGTCTAATTTTTTCCGATTTGCCAAACGAAGCGATTTCTATATAGCAGGTCATTATTACGGGCAAGGATCACCCTACCTATTTACTCGGGAGGATGCTAAAAAACCGGAGTTTAAAATAAAAGTAGTAGCCGATATCAGTTGTGATATCGATGGCCCCGTAGCCACAACTATAAAGCCCTCTACCATATCGGACCCAATTTACGGTTACAACCCGCAATCGGAGTCGGAGACCGATTTTAGGAGTCCAGAAGCCATTGCCGTTATGGCCGTGGATAATCTACCTTGTGAATTGCCAAGGGATGCTAGTGTAGGTTTTGGGGAAGCTTTTTTAAAGAACGTAATTCCCGCCTTTTTTAATGGTGACAAACATGGAGTACTGCGCAGAGCGCGAATGACCCAAAATGGTAAATTAACCGAGCGCTACAGTTACCTTCAGGATTATGTGGATGGTAAAGAGTAACTAAGGCTTACGTAGCGGTATTATAAAGACATTCTAGCTCAAATTATAGCCCCAATTACTATAGATAAAGACCCTATGGGAATGTTCATATGCATCAACAAAGGCATTACAAAATCAATAGAAAGTTCAGCACCGCGAGTCCTTATGTATTTTTCATAAATAGTTCAGTACTTACTTTTCAATGGGAATAGTCCACTGGATTACCGGAGATACCTTTGGCGCTGTAAAGGTTCCTATGGCCTTTAGCTTTAAGTCGATACTTTGTTTTGCTTCCATTGTTTTAATGCGAAGGGTGTATGTGCCCATAGCTGGAATTTCAAAAACAGGGGAGCTGCTGTAAAAACTGTATGCCATTTCGTTTTGAAAGAGCAGGGGACTACTGGAAACATTTTCAAGTTTCACTTCCAGTATCTGTGTTTTAGTAATGTATTTAGCAGCTATTACTTGGATGCTCGCTTGAATAAGTGGCTTCAAAAACTCGGCCTTCCCAACAAGTAGGTCATTGTAAACCGCAACCGTTCTTCCTTCAAACAAGGCTTCTTGCATACTCGCTATACTTTTTTCTTTGGCGAAAACGAGTGTAATAGGGCGGTGGTTTCCTTTTTCGGTGTAGTCCCAGTCAATGAGTCCGTGAATGTCACTGGTGCCCATGATTGTCAAATTTTGTTCTAGGGCTAGCGCCAGGGATTCCTCTGCATAATCAACAGAGTTTATTACTTCTATACCATGTAGTTCTCCTTTCTGAATTCGTTCTTTCTGAAAATCACTTAACACGGGATTGCCATTTGGATTTTGCGCATACCAAGCTGGGTGGTTCCAAAACACAAAAGCACCCTGCTTTTTAGCCTCTTTAAAGGGTGTGAGTCCATCTTCTGCCATCAATTTGTTGGCATCTTTTATAAAAACTGCGTTGTTGTGTCCAATAGGAGCCGAGCGTGTAATTTCTGATCCATGAATAATTAATAAATCATGGTCTTTGGCTTCTTGCATGGCAATCGCATACGAACGATTGCGATCTGGATGCGGGATATCGTCCAAATGCGGTTGGTATTCCAAGTGTTCCGTTAGGGAAATAGCATCTAGATTTTCACGTAATGCTTCCTGAACACGAATATTGGGCCATACCTTCCCATCTGAAAAAACCGTGTGAATATGCAAATCTGTTTTTAGCGTTTGATACCCTTCAATATTGGGGTAGTTGAATGGCTGAGCGCCAGTATGGCTATGATCTTGTGCATGGAGCGCTAGGGAAATAAAAATGGCTAAGGCCAAAAGATAGGTTTTCATGGGTTTAGGTTTACTTCAAATATAATGGATAGACCAATATAAAGTAAGGCTATCTGTTGAAGAAATGGTAAATTGTAATGCACTCTTGTTCCGAACTAAATGAACCCGGCCGAAAATTACATTCTAAATCAACCTGATCGTTTTAGGGATATAATGTTGTACATACAGGCTGTCATAGAGCGTACTGTCCCAGAAGCTCAGTTAAAGTTTAAGTGGAAAATACCGTGTTACTATGTAGATGATAGTCCGTTTTGCTATTTAAACGTTGCGCTTAAAAAAGGATATGTGGACGTTGGTTTCTGGCGTTCTGCGCATTTAACAAAGCACGCGGATAAAATGACGATGAAGGGTCGTAAAATGATTAAATCCCTTCGATATACTTCTTTGGGAGAAATAGATGAAACCGTTCTGAAAGAAATCTTGCAAGATGCCTTTGGGGTGCGAGATAAAAAGTTTTGGAGTTGAATGAGTATGGATGATGGAAAGCTTTAATCAAACAAGGGTTCTCGATACACCGTCTCTTTCAGGCCGGCACTCGAACTGACATATAGCCAAGCTCTTTCTTGATACTCTTTTTGTATTTCAAAATCACTACCATTGACATCTTTTATAATTACTTGAAAAACAATATAATACGTCGTATTTCATGATTGGAAATTATTACTTGAAATCTTATTTTTAGAGCTATGGCTTGCATTTTTATCTCCTCCGTCTTCCTCCCGAAATGGGTCGGAATCCACCTCCCCTAGAAAAAAGGGGAGGAGCTTTTTATTACTTTTTATTGTCTAATTTAAATCAGTTGAATGTCATATTCGCAGCTTGGAATTTTTTTTTGGTTTCTAACTGACATCTTAAGTTAGCCTTCATTAAAGTCAATGCCCGTTATTCTATATATCCTTTTTCTTTATATAGATTGATGTATTGATTGCTGAGGGCATCCGAATCTTTATATTTTTCTCTTGTTTCGCTTAGTTTCATTTTTAGCTCCTTAAGGATATCCTGATACTCAGGTACATTATATACGTTATTGGTTTCGGTAGCATCTTTTTCCAAGTCGTACAATTCCCACTGGTCTACGTCGTAATAAAAGTGCATTAGTTTGTAGCGCTTGGTGGCAATTCCATAATGTCGTTTTACGGCATGTTCCGCAGGGTATTCGTAATAATGATAATATACCGCTTCACGGTTCCAGGTGTCCTTTTCCTGTTTCAATAGGGGAATTAAGCTCTCGCCTTGCATATCTTTCGGAGCTTCTACGTGGGCTGCTTCTAAAAATGTTTGGGCAAAATCTAAGTTCTGAACCATCTCGTCTTCCGTTGTATTTGGCGTAATCACATTGGGCCAGCGAATCAATAAAGGTGTTTTAAAGGATTCATTGTACATAAACCGCTTATCGAACCAGCCGTGCTCCCCAAGGTAAAAGCCTTGATCAGAAGTGTAGACGACCAAGGTATTTTCACTAAGTTGCTGCTCATCTAAATAATCCAGAACACGGCCCACATTTTCATCCACCGCTGCAATAGTACCTAAGTAGTCTTGCATATAGCGTTGGTACTTCCATATGGTCAGGGTAGAATCCGTCATATCAGCATATCGCTCCATAAAGTCTTTTGCTATGGGTTCATAAATGCTATCCCAGGCAGCTTTTTGTCTTGCATTTAATCTATTTACCCCACCAGCACCTAATCGCTCCGAGATTCCTAAATTTGTTAAGGTCTTCTCAGGAACTTTAAGGTCATAGCTTAAAAGCATATCCTTTAAAATGCCCATCTCCGCTGTTTTTGCAGCATCACCTCGTGTTTGGTAATTATCGAACAAGGTTTCCGGAAGCGGATATTCGTTCTTCGTGAACTCAGGATAATGCCGAGCTGCTGGTAACCAGCTACGATGAGGTGCTTTATGTAAGTACATGAGTAGAAATGGTCTTGCCGTATCTCTCCGTTTTTCCATCCAATCCAAGGTGAGGTCGGTAGTAATGTCCGTTACATAGCCCGTAATTGTAGTATCTCCGTTTTGGGTTATAAATTTTGGATTATAATAATCACCCTGTCCTGGTAAAATCTTGAATTCATCGAACCCTTTGGGATTATTTCCAAAATGTAGCTTTCCGAACATGGCGGTCTGGTATCCTGCTTTTTGAAGCAGCATTGGGAATGTGGTATTGGTGGTGTCAAATGGGCTTAGATTGTCAATCTTTCCATTGATATGGCTATGTTTCCCCGTAAGGATTACCGCTCTAGAAGGGGCACAGATAGAATTGGTTACCGATGCATTTGTGAATAACATGCCCTCTTTGGCCAAGCGATCAATATGAGGTGTTCTTATTAAAGTGGTATCGTACGCGCTAATGGCTTGGTAGGCATGGTCGTCCGACATGATGAAAACGATGTTGGGTCTTTTAACCTTTTTCTTTGGAGTAGGTTCGCTACAAGAGAACAATAGCACTGTCACGATAATAGGGATGCAAATTGAGACTGACTTTTTCATTGTACCGTTGTGTTTATAAAAAAATGTATTGTTAGTACGCGTTGTGCATTTTGAACTTATATGGAAACAATGTCAGTTCGAGTGTTTGATTTTTCAATCTTTTCATTGTAAAATCAAATGTATCGAGAACCTTTGGGTAATAAAGGCTTCTCCATACAAGTTTTGCTCTATGAAAGGTCGCAAAACTCACTCGAAGTGATACGTAGCAACAGTTCTCCAAATCAAAATGCACAACGGGTTTGTTATTATTATAGACTATTTATGGTAGTCTGTATTGCTACCAAGTCGGTTAATAGTTTTTCAAGCAAGCTTAAATCCAACATATTCGCACCGTCGCTTTTTGCATTTGCAGGGTCAAAATGAGTTTCTATAAAAAGACCGTCAACGCCGGCTGCAATGCCTGCTCTTGCCATAGT
>CBDUKC010000210.1:0-5689 GCA_965367705.1 uncultured Maribacter sp.
GGTGAGCCCACCTCTCGTTGGACCAAGCCTACCTTGGCCATGTTTAACGAATCTATGTACAGCGATGGTTCTTGTTTTGCTAGTGGCTATGTAGATCTTAAAATTGGGAAAACCGTGGGAATGCCTGTACCAGGGACTTGCAGTTTTGCGGGTTGGGAACGTTTACCTAATGGTGGTGTTTGGGGTGTGGTACCTGTAAGTGCAAAGAATAAAGCAGGGGAATGGATGGAGAACAACGAGACCAATCCAGATATTTTAGTCAAAAATCAGCCTGAATTAATTGCAAAAGGTCGCGATGAGCAACTGGAACGCTCTATTGAGGTATTGCTGAAAGAATTGGAGTAGGTAATGATGTTTTGAATATAATTTACTCGTTCCGTTAGAGCTTAAAAGAGGTGCCGTCTAGCTACCGTTGTCTTATGAGTACAAGGGATGACAAAACTTAAAAACAGAATCAGATACCCTAAAAGTCTGTATCTTGCAGTAATAAACTGCTATTATGAAACTGAATTTATTGTCATGTGATGCACAACGTCCAGATAGAAGAGCGATTGCAAATTGTATTACCGAAATTTCACATGGTGGTAATGATTCGCTTTCTAATGAGCTTATGGATATACTACTGGAAGGCGACGCTGTTACGGTTGAAGTCGAAGACAAAAATTCTGGTTCCGCTTTACGAGCTTTGAGAAAACTTAGCATCGATTACGAAATAGTGGATTAAATCTATTGAAAGGTCAAATATTTGAAACCATATTCACCTATTACAGATGGGATAATTTAGAAAGAACTAGTCTTTATAAATTATCCCATCTTTCATAACAAAGCTAACTTCTTTTAGTACTGAAATGTTCTCTATGGGGTTACCTTTCACGGCAATAATATCCGCCAGAAAACCTTTTTTTAGTTCTCCAAGCGTATTTAAATGAAACATGCGCGCGTTTCCTGAAGTTGCTGCGATTAGGACATCTAAAGGCTTCATCCCGTATTCCACCATCAATTCCATTTCCCTGTAATTTTCGCCATGGGTAAACACCCCAACATCACCTCCAAAAACAATAGGGACCCCAGATTCTAAAGCGAGTTTAAAGGACGCCTTCTTTTTGGAAATACGTTCTGGGTCCGGTTGGCTTTCTTTTTTCCATCCACTGTAGCGGGTTATGGCATCGCCTGCAGCCAAGGTAGGGCAGTAACCGATACCTTTTTGTTTCATCAATTTAAAAAGTTCCATAGTACCTCCATCGCCATGTTCAATGGTTTCCACACCCGCATTTATGGCTCTTTTCATACCTTCTGGGGTACTTGCGTGTGCCACTACATATTTGCCTGCACTGGTTGCGGTGGCAACCATAGCGTCTATTTCTTCTTGCAAAAACGTAGGTTGGGAGGTAGCACCCGGTGTCCAACGATAATCTGCATATATTTTAATTAAGTCTACCCCGTTGCCCATCTGCCGGCGTACAACTTCAATAACGTTTGAGACTCCACTTGCTGGCTCTGCTCCCAAGGGAACAATTACACCATCATGAAAACCTTTTGGGCCATAGGCACCTGTGGCAACGATTGCGGGACCGGCTACCAATAATCTTGGTCCGGGAATGATTCCTTGGTCAATGGTTTTTTTAAGATATACGTCTGTATAGCCAGCTCCTTCGGCACCTAAATCACGCATGGTGGTAATTCCAGCTTCTAAGGAGTTGCGCGCATGTACCGTTCCTCGCACGGCGCGTTCTACAGGCGATTCCTTTAACACTTGGTCATTCCAAGAAGTTTCATTGTACGGATGTAGTAATAAATGAGAGTGGCCCTCTATAATTCCGGGCATTAAGGTAGTACCTTCAAGCGTTATCGTTTTTGCATTTCTAGGCTTTTTAAGACCGTTTAATGGCCCTGCGTAACTAATACTATTCTGTTCCACCAGAATTACCCAATCTGCATGTAATTCAGTACCATCAAATACCTGGTCGGGCTGTAAAATTGTCTGGGCATACGATAGTTGTAAAACTACTAATGCAACTAGGAGAAAGCGTTTATTCATGTGTTTACTTGTTGTCCTTTATTAAAGTTTGAAGCTGTTCCTTTAGCAGTTTTTGCTCCCATATTTTCCCTTGTTTGATGACCATTCTAATGTTCTGTGTTTGTGAAATATCCTCAAGTGGATTACCGTTCAACACTACAATGTCTGCTATTTTATTTACTGATATTTCGCCGTAGTCCTTATCTTTTTTTAAAAATCGGGCTCCATTATATGCCGAGGTTTTTAGGGCCTCTAACGGTGTTATTCCAATGCTTACCATTTGCTCTAGTTCTTTATGTAGTGAAATGCCGGGATAGGTATAGGAATTATAAGCGCCACTGTCTGATCCCGCTAACAGATTGACGCCGGAGTCGTGAAGGGATTTGGCAAGTTCGCCAAAAAATAGCTGCAAGGCCTTGCGATCTTTTGTTTGTTGTTCGCTGGCGTTTAACGCACGCTCTATGCGTCCGCTATATGTTTTTATGATGTTCTTGTCCATATAATTTAGGTACGGATCATTCTCATGATTTACTTCATCCAAATAGCTTAAGGTCTCTCCAATGTGCAGGGTGGGAACCACATAAACTCCTTTGGTTTTTAACTTTGCAAAGGTATTTTGGGCAGTAGTATCTGAATAACTTGCCATAAGCAAGGGCATTGCGTCCCAAAACCCGATTTCTTTTTTAACTAATCGGTCGGTTATTTCCCTTTCATTTGATGAACAACCTTTCATCACATAATACAAATGCTCAACCGCGTCCACTCCAGCGGAAATCGTTTCATCCAAGGTTACTGTAAATGGCATGTGACCAGAGCTGATCAAATTGCGCTTTTCCGCCTCCTTTATGGTGTTTAAATAATTATCTCCGCTGATGCGGCTATCGTAAATTTTCACAAAGTCAACCGGAATTTGCTGCAGCGAATCCAATGCCTTTAAGATATCGCCGGTATTGGATACCTCCAAAGATCCTGCCCAGGTGCTATTTGGTCCGTCGATTTTTGGTCCAGAGGTAAATATGGTTGGACCAAGCAGCTCGTTAGATGCAATGCTATTTTTCCATTCCATTACGGAAGAAGTCAGGTCTCCACCGGCATCTCGCACTGTAGTGATACCATTAGCTATATATAATGTAAGAAATTCTTTATTGGCATTTGTTAAAGAATCACCACCTCTAAAATGAACGTGATTATCCCAAAATCCGGGCAGTATATACTGGCCAGTTGCATCTATAGTTTGGGTGGCAGACAAATTTTTTATCTCCTCTGGTTTCGCTAGTTTTGCTATTCTACCTTCCTTGATTAGAATGTTTTGAATCGAAACCGTTCCGGTTTCCAAGTCAATTACATTCCCATTTTTTAACAGGATATCATAATCAACTTGAGTATCGATCTTACAGCTGAAAATAAATAGACATGTAAAAACTAAGCAAACACGTAAAAAGACATAATCCCTCATCATACGAAATAAATATTCAGGGTAAGGTAAAAATAATTACCGATTTATGACTCTTCTTATTCCGATAAAGACCAAAATAAAAGCGGAGTATCCAATGAAGAAAGGTATAATATATTGATCAAGGCCAAGCACCAACATCGCGCCAATAAGTAATAATTGAAAGCCAAGACCAAAGGTAGATACCGCAGTCATAAACCAACTGGGCAAGTGCTCGCTATGCGCCGCCTTTCGGTCCAATTTGTATATAATACGGTCAAAAATTCCGTAGAGTATAGTATAGAGCGAAAATAGTATATCTACATGCCGTTGGTTTTCGCCCAGTAAAGCCTTAGGGGAATCGGTTTCGAATACCCTACTGGTGGTATCACCATTATGTTTGTTTCTTAGAATTACATAATAATAATTGTAAAGTGTACCCTGAAGCTGTAAACCAAAGAATGCTGCTAAAGTCAACCATATAGAACCATCGGTTACATACCAAATGGTAATTAAAATCATGAGGTTTAAAATAATATCCGAAACAGAATCTAAGTACCGCCCAGTGTGGGATGGCGTATTCTTTTCTCTAGCGAGCTCACCATCTGCAGCGTCCAAAACGGATTTAAGTAGCAAAAAGAACAAGGTTGCCCAATAGTATTGGTGCAACAAACAGGCAATGGCTATAAATCCCGCAACTACGAACATGATAGTAACGTGTATGGGTGTAAAGGAAGTATGTTTCAGTGATTTTGCAATAACTTTTGCAACAGGTCTACCGTAATCCGATAAATCCAAGAATTGGTGTTCCTTGGGTAATTTTGACATGTAAATTGAACCTAAAAGGAAAACCAATAACGGAAACACGCTGGCTTGGTACACCTTTTAAATACAGCGCAAAAATAAGCTTAATTTTATAATGTTTAAAGCTGAAATTTGAAATCCTTTGAATATCAATGACCCTGGTCTTTGAATATCGACGGTTTTGTTTACTAATGTGGTTTTAACAAAAAATAGGAGCTAAACAGTTGGTGAATCTTGTTCCTATGTCTAAATTTAAAGCTTTTTATATCTTATAATTAAATCGTTTTACATGAAGAAGTTCCCTGTTTTATTACTTTTAGTTTGTGCTTTTATTCTTTTTTCTTGCAACAACAAGAGAGAAGGAAGCCCTAAGGTTTTGGTATTCTCCAAAACAATGGGTTTTAAACATGCGTCTATTCCTTCTGGAATTGCCGCTATACATAAGCTAGGTTCGGAAAATGGTTTTGTAGTGGATACGACTAAGAATGCTGAACTATTTACCGAGGAGAATCTAAAGCAATATTCCGCAGTTATTTTCCTGAGTACTACCGGAAATGTGCTGGACCATTATCAGGAGGCCGCTTTCGAGCGTTATATCCAAGCGGGTGGTGGTTTTGTGGGTGTTCATGCCGCTGCGGATACCGAGTATGATTGGGGCTGGTACACTAAATTGGTGGGAGCACAATTTTTAAGTCACCCTGCCGGAACACCTGAGGCTGATTTTCATATTAAGGACAACAACTTTATCGCTACGGAACATTTTACAGATACGGTTTGGAATAGAGTGGATGAAATTTATAACTACAAAAAGATAAACCCCGACCTAAATGTATTGATGACGGTGGATGAAACTACGTATGAGGGCGGTGAAAACGGAGAGAACCATCCCTTCGCTTGGTATCACGAATTTGATGGAGGAAGGGCATTTTATACGGGCGCCGGTCATACAGATGAAAGTTTTACCGAAGATCTTTTTTTAAAACATCTATTAGGCGGAATTCAATATGCCATTGGTGCTAACGAGCAGCTTGATTATACTAAGGTTTCTTCTCAAATACCACCAGAGGTAGACCGTTTTTCAAAAATTACATTAGTGGATGGAGAATTTTTTGAACCTACCGAGATGACTGTGCTACCGAATAGCGATGTGCTAATTGCACAACGAAGAGGAGAAGTATTGTTGTATAGCGAAGCGACTAAAGAGCTAACCGAAGTGGCCAAACTAGATGTGTATCATAAAACTTTAAATACCCCAGACGCAAATGCGGAAGAGGGGCTAATGGGTTTGCAGAAAGACCCTAATTTTGCAACGAACAACTGGGTGTATGTATATTATGCCCCTACAGGAGACGCAGAAATAAATCGCCTATCCCGTTTTAAGTTTTCGGATGGTGTTTTTGATATGGCTTCGGAACAAGTGATTTTAGATGTAGAAA
>CBDUKC010000211.1:0-5628 GCA_965367705.1 uncultured Maribacter sp.
CCACTTCATTGTCGATACTATCCCCAACTGGAAAGTCCGACTGTTGTACCAAATCATTAATCATACCTTGCAAGCCCATTTCCCTACCATCATCTGGTGAGTACAAACGACAAATTCCATAATCCATTAAATCTTTTATCTCACTTGGAAGTATGACACCGCCACCGCCACCAAATATTTTAATATGCTCACTTGCCTTTTCCTTCAGCAAATCATACATATATTTAAAATACTCGTTATGCCCGCCTTGGTAGGAGGTAATACAAATAGCATTCACATCTTCTTGAATGGCAGTATTCACTACCTCCTCCACGCTACGATCATGTCCTAAGTGAATCACCTCCACGCCTGTAGCCTGAATTATCCTGCGCATAATATTGATAGAGGCATCATGACCATCGAACAAAGAAGCCGCTGTAACGATTCGTATTTTATTCACAGGTTTATAAGGAGGTACATTTTTCATTACTAAGGGTTTAGAATTACCGGACTCTCTCAAATTTAAGCCTTTTCAGATGATGCATAACGGCCAATCTTTATGAATAATACCCCATTATTTTTTAAATCGATACAGATTTTAAGCAGATTCACTCATTTCTCGAAAATAACCGCAAGATTTTAGCAAAAAGCTTAGTGTTACATTAATTTTAAAAGGCAATTATTTCCTAAAAAATCAAAACAATAGTATCATTGTACAAGGAGGTGGTAAGATTCCATTTTGCTATCTTTAGGATTAGAACGGTTTACATATGCGAAAAAAATTAGTTAGAATCGGGTTTATTCTATTTATGGTTCCCTTTTCTGCCTTATTAATTTGTAATTACCTCATTAATTCGTTCGCTGAGGGAAAAACCTACAATTCCACTACCCATATACCTAAAAATAAGGTTGGGCTAATCCTTGGTACTTCAAAAAAAATCATTGGTGGGCAACCTAATCCATATTACGAAAATAGAATTTCGGCGACCGTAAGACTGTACACTGCCAATAAAATAGATTTTGTACTTGTGAGTGGTGACAATGGTAGTATTTACTACAATGAACCCACGACAATGAAAAAAGATTTAATTGCTAAGGGAATTCCTGAGGAACATATTTTTTTAGACTATGCCGGTTTCAGAACCTTAGATTCTATGGTGCGTGCCAAAGAAGTCTTTGGACTTACGGAAGTTACAGTCATATCTCAAAAATTTCACAATGAAAGAGCTATCTATATTGCTGAAAAAAAGGGGTTGAAGGCCATTGGGTTCAATGCAATGGACATTTCTTTAGAATCGGGACTACGCGTTCAATTGCGAGAGTATTTTGCCCGTGTTAAAGTATTCTTGGATTTGGCATTGAAAGTACAGCCTAGGTTTTATGGAGATAAAGAGATTATTGGTTAGGAGTACACTGTTTAAAAAACGATAAATAATAAACGATGTCAAAAACAAAAACACTGCTAAAAAACCTAGGACCAGGTCTTCTTTTCGCTAGCATGGCTATAGGGACATCACATTTGGTATTATCTACAAAAGCGGGTGCCCAATATGGTTGGCTCATGGTCATCCCAATTATAGTGGCTAATGTGCTTAAATATCCTTTTTTCGAGTTTGGTGTACGCTACACTAGCGTTACCAACAAAACACTTATTGAAGGATATTTAAACCGTGGAAAAGGATACCTGTGGTTCTATGCCATAATTACCTTAGTAACTACCTTTACCATTCTCGCAGCATTATACACAGTAACGGCAGGTTTGTTCATAAACCTTTTTAAGATTGGAGACATATCCATAGGCATGGTTGCCCTAGGTCTTTTTGTCTTTATCAGTGGTCTATTGATTATTGGTAAATATAAATTTTTGGAGATAAGCTTAAAGTTTGTAGTAAGTATCTTGTTCATTGCACTCATTGTCACCACTGCATTGGTGGTCTTTCAGGGGCAAGTAGAACCCGTATCCAATTTTAAACCTACACCTATCTTTAACGAAGTAGGTATTTTATTTCTTATAGGTCTTATGGGCTGGATGCCTACGACCGTTGAGGCCTCTAGTTGGGTAAGCCTATGGAGTATAGAGAAATGGAAAAACCAAGAAAAACCCTCGTTGCGCGAATCTTTACAAGAGTTTAATTTAGGCTATATATTAACCGGTGTATTAGCACTTTTTTTTATGACTATTGGGTGGTTTACACTTTATGGCACTAATACTGTTCTTAGCGGAAATGCCGTTAATTTTGCAGATCAAGTAGTTCAATTGTTCACCACCCATATTGGCGCTTGGGCCTACCTTTTTATAGCTATTTCAGCCTTTGCTACTATGTTCAGTACCTGTATGACTGCTCACGATGCAGTTACACGGGTAAGTTTGGATATTATTGGATTATTACGACCAAATAAGATGGCTATACACACCAAAGTCAATTTTGCTATTGGCGTCATCCTTCTAGCCATAGTTAATTTTATCGTTATTATCGCATTTGGTGCAAATATGGGAAATCTTGTAGCGCTAGCTACCTTTGTTTCCTTTGTGGTAGCCCCGATTATAGGATATATGAACTTAAAAAATGTAATGAGCAATGATATCCCTGAAGCGTATCGGCCAAATAAAAACCTACGGACATTAACCTATTTAGGTATTGTGGTGTTGTCCTGTTTTTCCCTCTATTATTTTTGTATGGTTATTTTTTAATCCCTTGAGGTGCTTACCTCATAACCTTTATTAAGGAACGCTCATTTTGTTTATGTAAAAAGTCTAAGCAATACGCCCCGTTAATACATTTGTTGGTCAACTTTTCCTCACCATAACCTAATGCTTCAATAATAGTAGCTTGGGAAACACCTACTTTTAGTAAATAAGACTGTATTGCATTTGACCTATCTTGAGAAAGCTTCAGGTTGGTAGAAGAGCCGCCTCTACTATCTGTGTGGCTGGCTATTGCCAATCGTATTTCTGGAAACTTACGTACCGTTTCAACTACTTTGTCCAACTCGGTAGCTATAGAAGTCGTGATTACACTTTTACCTTTATCAAAATAAAATTTATTTAATTTTATTACTTTTTGACCTTCTTTTTCCTCTACAAGATCATCCAATAAGACAAAACCAATTTCAAAAGAAGATTTCTGCGCTTCTATCATTTCATCAGGCGTTAAAGGTAAAGAAAACATGGAATGATTTTCTTTGGAAGCCGTTATCGAAACACCTTCCTGCCAAGGAATTTCCAAAGAAAAAGAACCATCTGCCTTGGAATATGTTTCTTTTATCACAGCTCCTTTGCTATTTAAAACAGTAATCTGAGCTTGAGCAATTTCGGCTCTAGAAGACGAATTAAATGCTTTTCCTCTTAATGCAAACGTCTTTAGACCAGGAATGCCGTTGATACTAAAACCGTAGATATCGTCTCCCCCTTTACCCCCCACTCTATTAGATGCAAAATATCCCGTATACCTATCCGTAGCGCTTTCCTTAATAATAAATCCAAAATCATCTTTGGTGGTATTGATACCTTCTCCTAAATTCACTGGAATACTATAGTCGCCATTTGACAATATGCTGGACTTATATACATCCATACCGCCTAAGCCATAAAAGACATCAGAAGAAAAATAAAGGTCCCCATTGAACAGAAAAGGAGAAATCTCATTTCCAGGAGAATTTATCCTTGGGCCCAAATTTGTTGGTGCTGACATGACCTGACCATTATTGGTGGTCACATAATAAATATCGGTGCCCCCATAACTATCATCAAAGTTGGCTGCGAAGTATAGGCGATCAGATTCTGCATCAAAAAAGGGATAGTAAAAAGAAGTACTTAAATCCTTCAATAAAAACCTAAACTGTCCACTAGAATTCAAAACACCTATTGCTAAAGCATTTTTCCAATTATCGTCAAAGGCCATTTCTCCTTCGTTAGTATTGGAAAGAATGTAAAAAATACTATTCAGTTTTTCAGAATAAAACGGCGTTGATTTATGGAATTTGGAGTAAGGAATTTTAGAAAAAACGGCAGTGTTATTAGCCATTCCGTTTTCGTCTATCGAAGCAACATAGATATCCAGATAGGATTCTCCAGTTGGAATGTATGTGTTTTTGTCTTCTTGTTGGCGACTACTACTAAACAGCAATTGGTCCTTGTAAAATGCAGGTGATGTGTCAGCTTGCGGACTGTTAATCGAAACATTAAACAGGGTGAAATCTAAGTTGCCCTCGCCACCCTCCATTAGTTCATAGTTAAAGGTTGCATTTTCTAATAATTCTGAAGATAAGGATGCAGATTTGGTTTTTAAAAAGGTCACTACGCGCTCCTTATCCGATGTTTTGGAAAGGCTTTGCAGCATTTTATTAAACCTATGAACAGACATGATGGTGTCTTTCTTGTTACTATCCATATAGATTTTGGAGGCGTTTTCATAGGCACCCGTCTTAAAATAGGCATCTGCCAAATTCAAAAGCTGAGCATCGGTCAGTGGTTTCTTTGCCCGCTCCTTTGTGTACGCTTCAATTGCTTTCTTGTATTCGTAACCAAAAAAATAATTATCGGCTTTAGACCTGTTTTCTTGACCAAAACCAAGGTTTCCTGCAATGATTAAAAAAGTAAGGAATATGTTCCATTTCATCTCTTAATATTTTTTTAAAGGTCGGATGTCATTCGCCTATCAACATTATGTTACGGCTCATTACGTATGCTAGTAGCAAGTTAAAAGAATCTTGGTGAATCTATTTGTTTTGCTTTCCCTTTTGACTTTCCACTTTTATCGTTCTTAGCATTTGAATTGTTTCCACCTCTGCCCAAATAAAATTTAAGTATTACCTCGTGAGAACCTTGATTAAATTCTCCTAGTGCATTTGTATTATAGTCGTAAGAGTAACCTATGAATGTACTATTTGATATCTGAAATCCTGCCAAACCACTAAATGCATTTTCTACCCTGTAAGATACCCCGGCCGTAACCACATCGGATATTAAAAAATTAGTAGAAAGATTTATGTTAAGCGGGGCACCCGATAAAGAGTTCACCATAAACGCAGGTTTAAATTTTAACCCATCGGACAGATTAAATACATAACCTCCAATAAAGTTAAACTGAATCTTATCATCTACCACCGAAGCTACCTCATCGTTATACAAACCTTCCGTCAGGAAATTAGGAATGGAAGCGCCAAGGTACCATTCATCCCCGTACATGAAAAGACCTGCGCCTACAGTGGGGTAAAAGTTATTTATGGGTTCCAAACCTAATGGATCCCCTGGGTTTTCAAAAGAGCCTTTACTAAAATCTACATTCAAAAACGAACCCCCCAAATCCATACCAAAGGAAAGTTTGGTATTGTCCGTAACCATTACTTGATAGGAATAGGATATATCCGCATACGTTTGTGTCAGTGGACCCAATTGGTCATTAACTACATTGATTCCCAGCCCCATTTTCTCATTGCTAAACGGAAGGTTTGCTCCGAATCGTATTGTTCTTGGAGCGCCTGGTATATCTATCCACTGCGCCCTGTACAAAGCAGCTATTTCCGGAGTTTCCACCGTGCCTACGTAAGCAGGATTAAAACTCCCAATATTGTACATGTATTGCGTATACTGCGGTTCCTTTTGCCCATATACCGCAGTTGTCGCCAAACCAAGTAACAAAAGCAAAC
>CBDUKC010000212.1:0-5564 GCA_965367705.1 uncultured Maribacter sp.
GCTTGGAGTACTTTTGAACTGTCATTATCCACCTGATAGGTTTGTAATACATAAGGCGTGGGCAATGTAGCGCGATAAGCTACCGTTGCCCTATTTTTTGAACTGTCTATTTTATGTTCAACGGTACTGTAGAAAAAGCCCTTATTCTCAAGTCGATTGCGCATCAAATCTTCCATTCTCGTTGTGTTCACATTCGATAAATAAACGGGTTCTTCTCCAAATTTTTTACCCAACCACTTCTTAAGGAAACCACGATTTTCTTGCTGTGCTTTATAATGAAAGTATAAAGGCAGTTTAATTCCTAAGAGCGTGGTATTTGGCGTTGGTTGCAGTAGTCCTTGTAATTCATTTTTAATCTTTTTAGTTTGGTCGATACTATCATTTTTTGTGAGTTGGATTTCGCTCCCGCCATAAAGATGCTCTCCATCCGGAACAAAGCGCTGTACGCCACAGCTTTGCAATAGTAGCAGTACTGTTGTCAAAATGACTTGGACATATATGGTAAGAGACCTACTGCTCATTTGTTTCTTTTTTTCTCTTCTTTGGACTGGATACCGTGTCCTTTTTTAGTGGGTTGAACAATTCACTTAGTTCATTGAATTCCCTATTGAATATAAAGGCAAGACCTGTGACCATAAGTTGCCCGTCTATTACATTAACATATTCATTCTTTTGAAACCCTTTTAAACGGTATCTTCCGTTTTCGGTGAGGAGGTATTCTAAACTTACATTTCCTATAATGGGTGTGTCCTCTTGTCCGACTTGCGCACTTCCCTCTACATCAACTGCGCTTCCTGCGGTAACGATTAACCGTTCGTTGAACAATTTTTTACTAGCCTTGATGTTCAACTGTGTTCGATCTTGTACACTCTCGCCGGTGTAGTCAGTAAAACTATCCAAATCAAAATCTAGTTCAAAGCCATTGTCGCCTATCAAGCCCTCGGAGAAAGAATTTAACTCATTCGAAAGCACTTTGTTCACATTGTTTCTAGCAATCCAGGCAGCCCCACCGGTGCTACCGTCGCTAACCGTATTTGGAAAGAAACGATTGAGAGCCAAAAGCGAAAATACCTGCTTGTTCAGTTCCGTTTCCTGTTCGTTCAATTGCCTTACCTTCCCATAAACGGCTCCTCCCAAATCTCCTTTTGAATCATTGGGCATATCCAGATTGAAAGAGATTTCAGGGGCTGTAATCTCTCCGTCCACATTAAGGTACACCAAAAAAGGCATCTTTTGTTGGTATTTCGAAGCAAGGCTTGTTTCCACGCCAGAAGTTTCTGAAGCCATTAAGGGTGCTGCAGAGGTTTCCAATTTATAGATAGCTGTCACATCAAGTTTCGCATCCATAGGGTCGCCTTGCCATCGAATGGTACTACCCTGTTCTATGTCAAATTTTCTGGAGACCAGATTATACAGATTGGTGCGGTAGTAGCCTTCTTTTAGTTTATAGCTTCCTGTAAGACCTATACTACCATTCGGATTCAAATTTAAATTTAGAGCAGCATCACCGGCCACTTGCAATACATCGCCCGTTCTTTCATCTAATACCAAAGTGAGTACTGCGTCGTCGGCCACTTCAACTAAAAGATTTATATCGAAACCTTGCAATAGGTCTGGAGCGGACCGCTCGTTCTTTGTGGTTAGGATTGCATCTGGATTTTCACGATTTACAAAAATTACAACTCCGTCTCGTTCCTCTATGTCTAATTGTTCTTCGGGCACGACATAGGTGAGTTCGGTTACTTTTCTAATCCTAAGTTGCCCATCTACTTTTGGAAGGCTTAGATTTCCTGATAAGCGAACATCGGCATCGATACTCGCTGTTCCGTAGTAAAGCGCGTTATCCTCTTTGGAGGAATCCAATAAACGAAATTCATTGGCCGTAAAATTAAGGTCAAAAGTGGGATTCAAAAGCTGTTTTGCACCTATGCTACCATCTATCTTGAATGTATCTCCCTTACTATCTTCAATCTCAAAATCCCTTATGATAAGCTTGGATTCATTGATAGCGATTGTTTTATTGTCTACCTTGAACTGGGAATTCAGGGGGATTATTTTAAGGCCTGTTTCATGGAATGTGAGATTGCCTTCATAAATAGGTTTGTTGAGCGTTCCTTGCAGCTCGAACGCTCCAGATAAATATCCAGTTGGGTCCGTAAGTCCTTCCTTGAAAAATCCGGTTACAAAAGAAGTTTCTAGTTTTTTTAAATCCAGGTATAGATTAAGAGAAGGTCCATTAACATTAGCCCTGTAGTTACCTGTGAGGTCTATGGCAACCGGGCCTTCCTTAATGGCAAGGTCAACGGTATATTTGGAAAGCTCTAGGGAGGAAGCATTCAACGAAAGGTTTCCAAGTTGATTTTCTAGAATGCCCAAATTATTAATTTCAACATCGGCGAGAACACCTGCGGCCGCAAATGGATTTTCTACTATTAAAGTTCCCTCCACGATTCCAGTGCCGAGTGCTTCATCTGGGTTTAATAGACTCAAAAATGTTTGTAATTTAAAGTTTTTGAAGAGGAGACCAACATGATCAGATGTAACATCCGCTACCGCATCACTCAATTGTATTTCTTGACTGTTTCTAGTAAGGATTACATCTTGAAAACTTATAAAATTTGCTCCAAACTCAATTAGGTTATTATCAGGAATGGACCAAGGTTTCTTATTGAATATTAGTTCTTCTGGATTAATCCGTAAGGATAATGTATCTCTGCGAAACTGCATTTCAGAGGCTATGTGGGCAAGTTTTTCTTCATCGTCGAAGGAAATGAAATCCAACTCTAATTGTTTGTTTTTCAGTACCCCGTCAAAATATGTCTTTTTTATATGGAATGGATTGTAACGCAAAGCATTCATGCCAAAGGAGAATTTTAAATCACTCGAATCCCCCTTGATCATAAAATTAAGGCTATCTACGGTACCTCCATTGTACTCCGCATAGGGTAAATTAAGTTCGGCATGCAAATCCCGCTTGGCCGAATCAAAACTAGCATTCATTGTGATAGTGTCCAAACGTTCTATACCTCTTAGAAATACTTCGGTGAGTATCGGTTTTGGGGTAAGATTTGCGTTCAGATTAACTAAAATAGAATCAGGTTGCGAGATCAACTGAGGAGCATCGGTAAAATAATTTTCAAATTGAATCAAAAGTGCTTTGCTTATCTGGTTGGGACTTCCATTAGCTTTTAGGCTACCGTTCAGAAAATCACTGGTAATAGTAGCTTCGGTCGCATTTTGGCTTATAGATGCAGAAATATCGATGTCCCCGGTTTGAAATTGGTTATTATCAATTGCAGATACACCTTTGGTAATGGTACTGTTGATAGTGAATGCCTCTTTAGTGCCAAGAAATGCAGCTTTTATGTTGGCTCCTACCCGTATATCATTTTGGGTAATCGTTAAGGCATTCAAATTAGCACCTATTACGTCTATGGATGTTTCAATATTATACTGTGTACTGTCCAATTTTATAGCTGTTAGCGAGCTAAGATTTAGATTCTTGTCTTTATAGTCTAGAGAAATTTCACCTATTCCTTGGTTTATGATGGCGTTAGCTGATAGATTAGCAAACACGTAATTATTCCAATAAAAATCGATGATGGTTGCGTCTAATTCACCTGTAAGGGTTTCTAGCTCTGTACCTTTTAAGTTTGCATCTACCGTTAGGGAGACGTCCTTGAATTGGGGATTGTTAAGCAAGTTACCAAGCTGTAAACTGTCAATCGTTAAGAGACCCTCAATAAAAGGTGTGGTAGTTAAGCCACCACTGCCTATGAAGCTCGCGCCACCCATGGAAGTCTTGAGTTTAATATTAGTGCTTAGATTTTTTAGGGAACCCGATGCGGTGCCGTTTAGTTGTATTTGTTTTGGTAATGTTAGGGTTGAATCCTTTAAGGGAATGAATCGATTGAGGTCAGCTAGCACCGTAGTAGCTATTATAGAATCAAAATCCACACGTAGTGAATCGATGTACGTACTATTAAAAACACTGCCTTTTAGTTCAAGGGATGATTGGGAACCCCATTTTACAGCTGTGTTTTTGATTGCAATCTCATTAAGTGTTCCTTGAGCGAATAGCTGTCCAGTAAATGGTTTTTCTGAAATATTGGTCAATACCTCTTTGGCTTCTAATGAAGGTTCAAACACAAAAATATCTCTGGCATCAAAAGTGAAGGAGGGTATCTCTAAAGCCACAACCACATCTTTAGGGGAATTGATTAAACTTTGTATAGAAGAATAATTGATTGTTGCCGTCCCAGTAAGACTACTCCTAGAAGTTTTAAAAACCAGATTCGATAAACGAAGCTGATTTTTATTTAAAGCACCGTTAAGGGAAAATTCATTTAGGTTTAGGTCGCTATTCCCTTGAAAAGAAAGCTGCTCAATATCAAGATTTACGTGTTGAGGTTTGTATGAAATTGTTTTTGCTCTAAATTCTATTTCTGAAAAATCGAAGTTGTTCGGGTTGAATTTATTTTGAACGCTACTACTTGTCTTCTTATGAAATGAAAACTGATTGTTTTTCAAGTTCAGGTTCCTTGCATTGATATTATAATCTGGCCAAACAAAGGTGTTAGAAGCGCTTGTAGCCATTTTTTCAGTCCTGTTTTCAGGTTCTTGAGGCAGTTCAAAAAGAACTTTAGAGTTATCTATAGCCAGTCCATCAATTTCGTAGGTGTTCGTAGATAACTCGATTTTCGGTAATCCAAGGGTAAGTTGACCAACCGCAATATCTGCTAATACACTGTCAGGAATAGAATGATACCGCGCATCTACGTTCTCTAATGCTATGTTTGTAAACACCAGTTGCGGAAGTGTGGATGAAGCATCTTCATTACCTGCAGGTAGAGGGCTATACTGTATATAAGAGATGGTGCTATTTGAAAGTTGCAATTGGTTAACATGGAAAAGAAGCTCCTCTACATTTATGGTTTCAAATTGTGTATGTAAGCTTCCAATATTGTTTTTGCTTTCAATGCCTAAGAATTCATCTACATAATTCACCTTGAATTTGGTTAAGGAAACACTACCAATATCTAAGGATAGTGCCTCGGTAGTATCTTCGGGCTGCTTTGGTTCAGGCGTTATGAAAGCGTCTAAAAGAAAGGAAAAATTAAATTTTTCTGTGTTTTTAGATCTGGTGACGTTGGCGACGACTCCATTCCATTCTAATTCGTTTATTTTTATTTTTTTACTAAAAACAAGTGGTGAAATGGCAATATCTGCCTGGAGGTTTTTAGAATATAATAGGGTGTCTTTTTGTAAATCTTCCAAATACAAACCTTGGATTTCTAAATCTCCCGAAAAAGTAATAAAGAGTTTGTCTACGGTAATATGCGTTCCTGTTTTATTAGTAACGAAAGAAACAAGTTTGTCTACTATTATACCTTGGCCCCAAGAGCTTCTTATAAAAAGGAGTAACAGAAATACAATAAGTAAGAGTGTCGCAAGTAATTTTGCGGTACGCTTTATAAATGTGTATGTAGGTTTTTCTTTTTTCACTACTGAAATACAAAGGAAAGAATTAATACCATGATGAGATTATCTTTTAGGCCTAGATT
>CBDUKC010000213.1:0-5561 GCA_965367705.1 uncultured Maribacter sp.
GTAAAGGCAACAATACTACCGAATATAATTAATAGAAACATAGACCATTGGACTGGCGTACTCCATGCTAAAGGAGAAATCCACTGCTCTCCTAAAAGTAAACTGATTAAAAACAATAAGATACCCCCGGTAAACATTTGATATCCAGTATTCACAAAGTAGTTAGCCGGTAAGTCTGCCTTACCAACAAATAAGCTACCGTAGGCCCAACTTAGCATACAGGCAAAAATGAGTACCATTCCGAGCAGGGCGCCTTCTTGGTTAATAATCTGTTTTTGGCTTACCAAAAGGAAAATACCAATAAAACCCAGTCCTACTCCTACGAAAGACATTGGCTGTATTCTTTTACCTTGAAGTATTCGCATTAATAGTAACACAACCAAGGGCTGTGCGGAGACCTCGAGTGCGGCAAAACCACTATCTACATATTTAAGCGCCCAAACAACTACGCCATTTCCGAATGTCAGGAATAGAAAACCGGCAATAACGGTATTGATAAACTGTGTTTTGGAAATTTTTAAAGAGCGACCCGATAGTTTTGCGATACCAAATATCATGAGGCCAGCGACAACGAAACGCGTACCCGCTAACATAAAAGCCGGAAGTTCAGTAACCGCAATTTTATTGAGGAGGTACGTTGCACCCCAGATAACATAAATCGCAAAAAAGGCCAATACGATAAGAAGTGTGTTTCGTTTGGCCATATATTTATGATGCGTTAACTAGTAACAACTATTCAATTTTCTTAACACGAACGGCATTCATACCCTTCATGCCTCTTTCCAATTCGTAAGAGACTTTGTCATTTTCGAAAATTTCATCTATTAGTCCGCTTACGTGAACAAAATATTTTTCATTATTTTCCGAATCGATAATAAAACCAAAACCTTTTGAAGAATCAAAGAAAGATACTTTTCCACTTCTTACTGGATCAAATTCCTCTACATCTCCTTCTTCTTTCTTAGGAATACCTAATACGATATCCTCTGCTTCAATCTCTACTTTCATGGACGGGTCTGGTGGCGTATCTACTAGATTTCCATTGAAATCTACATAGGCCATAGGAATCCCAGAGGTTCCATTTTCTTTTGCATCTGCCTTTCTGGCAAGCATTTTCTTCCTCTTTTCTTCACGTTTCTTTAAACGCTTTTTTTCTTTTTCTGTTTTGTTAAATGTTTGTTGCGATTTTGCCATTCGTAATTTTAAATTTTTAAATATCCTTTGTTAGAAGAGAGAACGAAGTAAACTGGTGACTTGTAGATAATGACAAATAAATAGTTGCTTCTATACTATTTGGTAATCTTTAAGGTCATTGCAAGATTATTCTGCATCCCTTTTTAACGGTAACAAAGATACATTATGTATTTGGATTTTGAGGTATAATCAGCCGTAAGTATGCCATCCACAACCAAATGTTTTAACATCCTGTTCTAGTATAAAAAAGCAAACATCGAACTATTCAACCGCTAGCTATCCTAATTTTTTCAAAATAACATCAATAGAAGTGATAAAGGTAGGCCGTAGGACATTGGAATAGTTACTACGGGGTCAGTACTTTTGGATAGTAGTAAAAAAGCATAAATTACTGACAATCATATTATTAAATAGAACTAATACAAAAGATTGTTTACTACAGTTGACTTAGGAGTAATTTGAACATGATGCTTATCTTATTAATAAGCTTTAGCGTCTTTTTGTCGGCATATGGAAAAAATAGAATGGAAACCTAGTACAACGGACAACAGGCTACTGTGTATAGACCCTCACCAACAAACTCCGAATAACACTAATTCCTTTATACCTTTTACAACCCGTAATCGCGCACAATAAATAAGGTTTAGGCAGTATTCATAGTGGGCATCGTCGGGAATTAAAAAAAAAGGAATAGTACCGTTTTGGAACTATTCCTTTATTCTCAACCATTTTAATTAGGATTTAAATGGCGCTTCTCAATTACTCTTCGTTTAATCTTTTAAGGACACCTCTTCCGTACTTCCGTTTGGGTATGTAATTGTTGCCATAGCATCACAAGTACCGTCTCCGAAATCTACCGTAATGGCCAATCCGTTTTTATCCAAACCCATTAATCCTTTCGCTACATAATTACAACCTAACTTGGTTTGTAACTCATTGATTACGCTTATAGTGTAAACATCGCTTCCATCATTTAAATTCCAGCTACCACTTAGGGTAATTGCGATATCCTCTACGTTCTCTCCAATCGTAAAACCGAACACGCGCTGTCCATTTTCTGAGACATTCGTACCGTCTGCAAGTATCAAATTCATATTACTGGTTACCGTATATGAAAGGGTATTTTCAACCGTATTACCTAAAAACAGAAT
Source organism: uncultured Maribacter sp. (assembly GCA_965367705.1). GTDB lineage: Bacteria > Bacteroidota > Bacteroidia > Flavobacteriales > Flavobacteriaceae > Maribacter. Next base: position 2,346 of record CBDUKC010000213.1, read on the forward strand.
TGTCCTAGTACCGTTAAGTAGGGCTTCGTTTACATAAAAATCAGTGTAGGTAACCGTATAAGATGCACTTTCCGATTCAAAATCGTAGGCAACCACTAAGCTTCCGTTAACAGTATAGGTACCATTTAAAACACAGTTATTGAATGTTACGCTATATCCTCCTTCCGTATATTCTGCCACATAACAATCGCCCGCTATATTATTTTTACCAGCTGCGCCATTGTTCAAAAATAATTGGGATAGTACCTGATCAGCGGCACCGGTTAACTGGTCTGATTCTATGACCAATTGCACTTCTTGAGCCGTTAGCATGTCGGTTGCAAGTATTGTATCCTTTTCGGATTCATCGGTACTACAACTTACGGCAAACGATGCAATAAGGAGTATCATACATGCGTTTTTAACGATAGCTATTGCCTTTTTCATATCTATTAGAATTTGATTTCTAGCTTTTTAACGCAGAATAGAACACTTTAGTGTACTCCAATCGCTTACTTTACCTAATGCCTAATACTTTAATGCGGTTGTAATCGTATACGATTTATTATCTTTGATGCATGGGTCGAAAAATAAATTTACGAGATCAAGTACGTAATTATCTATTAAAAGAAATGACAACGGGTACGCTAGACCTAGGAAAAACAATAAACTTAGCTGCGTTATCCAGAGACTTGGATGTTAGCGTTACGCCGATACGAGAGGCCTTGGCTCAATTGCAGCAGGCACGTATTATTAAGGCAGTGCCCAATCGTGGTTTTATTATCGCTGAATTGGATGTTAAGGAAGCCGAGGACCTATATGACCTTGTAGCCAGTTTAGAGGTTATGGCCATCGAAAATAGAGAGTTCAACGATACCGATATTCTTAATTTAAAAGCCCAACAAGAGGTATTTGAAAATGCCGCCGATGCTATTGCCCGAATACAAGCCGACATGGAATTTCATAGACTATTGACTCAAGGTTTTGAGAATGAGTTGGCGCTGCAGTTACTACACGACTTAAAAACCAGGGTGTTCTTTTACGAGCGTGCGTTTATGTCAGATGATTCGTTCTATAACAAATCGGACAACCAGCATGAAGCTATAATTTCAGCCATAGAAGATGATAATGTTCCAACTGCTTCCCTCCTACTTAAAATGAATTGGATGTTAATACTAAACTACATTCAAAAAAAACTTACCGAATAGTCAGGGGACTTTTTTATTTTAAATCCTCCAAAAGCAAAGCAGCAGAATCCGTTATTTTCTTATAACTTTTATAGCCCCATCTAGAGAAAAATAACATACCAATAAATACTACCGAAAAACCTATCCATTTCTGTGGATTTAAAGGTATCATGAATAAGTCTTTATCCTTAAAGATTTTCAGAGCGATAGGGATGATTAAAAACATCAAAAAAAGTGATAGGGCAATACCTATTTGTTGTAAGCCTAGTAATCGAGATTTCAACTTGGTATATTTTACTAAATTCTCTTTGTAGGTTCCTTTTAGAATATCCAAGTTTTGTATTTTTTTTAAACTTGAAAGAACTAGTATGGGCAGGGCAATTAAAATTGCTAAAGTAGCAACACCACACGCCTGAAGATACCATGTATCTAGTTTATAGAAATGAATCAGGATATATAGGGCTGCTCCAAAACAAACAATCGCACCCAACTTTTCATAATTATTGATCTTTTCAAACTTATTTTTATACCGAGTGCGTGTCATCTCCAATATAATACTTTTTGTAAGTTTTTTTTGTGTATCCAGCTCCTCGCCCATTTGGGTCCAAGCTAATTGTAGTTCTTCTAAATCCATATGCTACGGTTTTACGATGTTCTTCTTTAATTTCGTTTTAATACGAGATATCCTAGTTCCCACGTTAGAGGCTGACAATCCAGTTATCTCTGCTATTTCACTATAACTTTTACCCTCTAAAAGTAAAAGCATTAGCCCTTTTTCTAATTGATTCAAATTTTGAATATAGGTATGTAACAGCGCCAGGCGCTCTTCGTAAATAGCATCATCGGAAGTAACACCCAAAACGAGTCCTTCTGTTACCAACCCTGTGTTAGCAACTCTTTTTGACCTTTTTAAATGGGTAATAGCCGTATTCATGCCTACGCGATACATCCAGGTGGTTATTTTTGATTCTCCTCTAAAAGAATCAAAACACTTCCATAACTGATATACAATTTCTTGAAAGAGATCTTCTCGATCCGGAGTGGTATTGGTATATACCGAAGCAAGCTTAATCAGCAGCCCTTGATGTTCTTGTATTAACTTGGTGAATTCCGTCTCACTGGCCATGTCATGGGTTGGTTTTCTTAATATGTATCGGTTTTGGTAGAAAAATCACACAAAGCGTAACTTATTTAAAAAAGCACTGTACAACATGTTTACGTATAGTACGTTATTGCCCTAAATTCTAATATATGCAATACCTAAACCAAGAAATAGCGGCATTGACAAAAAGAAAAAAGGCCCCGTCTCTTATAAAACCGGAAAGCTCCTGTGGTATTTTCCAAGATGTTGAGAAATTGATAGATACCAAATCTAATTGTTCCCAAGACTCCTAGTCAATGCTATTCAAATAATGAGTCATCTAGTCCGGGAACAAGCTGTAGGGCATTTTTATAGTATATTTTCTTAAGAACCTCGTCCGGCAAGTTCAAGCCATACATAGCCCAGAATGCATGGTATTTTTTATAGTAAGGAAAATACTCATCATTGCTTTCCAATACCCTAAAATAGGTAGGGAACTCCTCTGGCTTCCAGCTATCCTTACCAAAAAGTATTCGATCTTGATATTTTACAAAAAACGCTCTGGCATGTTGCGGTTGTCTTCCCAACTCCGCTATAACTGCAGCAATTCCAACGTACATGTTTGGAATTTCATCCATAAGCTCCCCCAATTTACCCAAGTTATTCGCGTACCAACCCATGTGTGCATTGATAAAATTCGTCTTTGGATGCTTTTTGAACACATTATGTTGTTCTTGTATAATTTGCTCCCAAGGCGCTGGGTCTGTTGCGGAACGTTTTCTTCTAGGTCGTGTCTTTAGTTCTAGCCAACGTTCATTGGTACTATCCATATCGTCCCAAAACGATTTTGGGTCCGCTGCATGAATAAGCACAGGAATACCCAATTCTCCACATTTGGCCCATACGGGATCTAAACGCTCGTCATCAATGGCAACCCTATTTCCATTAATATCTTTATAACGCAATCCT
>CBDUKC010000214.1:0-5527 GCA_965367705.1 uncultured Maribacter sp.
AAGTTAGTGTATCTCCCACACGCATGGAAACCAGTTCAGACGTTCCAGAAGCGGTGACCATTGCAGAGGCCCTACCAAAGGTGTTTACCTTAGTAGCCGTATCAAGACCGCTCTGGGCACTGTATTCATGTTGGCCTACTGTATAATCGTAACTGCCCTTTTTGCTAAATACGGCATCCGATTCGCTTTTAACTGGCGCGAGATAAGGGTGAGATGAATTGGCTATATGGGAAGATGAACTTGCTTCTAAAAGCGTATCATTTACCCAGTCATGACCTTTTATATCAAATGTTTGTTCTTTTAATGATGTGGATAGGTTGAACGAGAGTACATCAACACCATAAACACCATTTAGTGTTGTGATGTCAGTTCTACCTACACAAAAATCTAGTCCGTTATGATAGAGCCAAACCCCATAGCGGCTGCAAAGCCGTTGTAAAAAGGAGAGGTCGCTTTCATTGTATTGAACCGTATAGGGCAGTGTAACATCCGTACCTGTGCCTATACTTTTCTTTAATATATCTGTTGAGTGCCCTTTTAGGGTATCTTCTACTACTTGAGATAATGATGTACCTTCTTCATAACTGAAACATTGTATCGAGTTGGCTAGCAAAACTGCAGGACCATGACCTGAAACTACTAACGTACCCGCTGCACCAGCACCTTTTTGAAGATCTACATTGGTAATAATGCCAGTAAATTCCATTTTGCCTTCATTGAGACCAATAGACATTTTCTTACCAATAAAGCCCAAAGCATTTTTCATAAGGGGACCAGCATAGGTTTCGGTCGCATGCGCGGGAAAGGAAACTCTAAAGGCACTATGGCCTCCTATGGCCTGTTCAACGGAAACGGTATAGCCAGACTGAGGCAAAAACGTATTACCGTTTAAAATAAGCTTGATCTCGACAATTTTAGACATGCAGTTGTTTTTAAGTGGATTAAGGTATTTAGAATTCTGCGAGCAGCCAAAATTAAATGAACGAAATCGATGAACGGTAATTCGCACAATTACTTTTTAAACATACGGATAAATGTAGGGTAATGGATGCTCCTAATTAAATATTGATTATACTTAAAGGGAAAAGTTATTTACAAATAAGATTGGCTAAGATTTTATTGTTTACCCAACATTGCTCCAGGAATGGTCATAGCAATTGATTTGAACTCCTCCATAACACTCCCCATACTATTTATTTGCATGGGCTTTAGAACAGTGACCTTTCCGCCAATGGCACACATACATTCAGAATCTTCAAACAAAAACCGCTTAGTTTTCCCTAAGGTTGCCTTTTCTGAGGTTTTTGTCCATTTTAGTAATGCTGGAATACAGGGAAGAAAACTGCTTCCTACAGGTTGTAATTTGCATTGAAAAAAAGTTTGAGGTATTTGAACATCCATATCCGTAGCCTTGAACTTACCCTGTATTTTAATTTTTTGATTTTCAGTCACCAAAAGTGTTGCAGGAAGCATGCCTTGGTCGCATTCCAACATTGCGCCGTCTAGTACATAGATTTTATCGCTCATCTTTTTCCAATTTAAAATTAATAGTGGTGTTCTTTTTATAGAAGTCTTTTATTTCAAATTCGTAGTCAAGTTTCCCTTCAGTAATTAGACCAATTCTAGGACTTATCTGATAACTGCTTTGATAAATGAAGTCGAGATTGTGCTTTGACCCTAATTCTACAGGGAGTTCACTTAAAAACTGATTCAACTCATTTAAAGGAAACGTTTTATTTTCAACATCTAATTGCCCTTCAGTGGCAATGGTAATGTTTTGAAAATATCGGTCTTGTTTTGTAATTTGCCTACTTTCAATAATAGGAACGGATATATTTTCAAGTCCGTTTGATATTATTTTTTTGGCAACTGAAAAACTATCTTCATCAAATTTGTGATAAAATATATTAGCAAAAAAGAAATTGTAGAAATTATCATTTTTAAAGAGTGACTGAATATTTCCCTCCGCTAGTTGTATATCAAAATTGTTGCATAAATCTTCTAAGTCAGGAAAAGATAAAAGCAAGCTAGACCGTATTGTTTTCCATTTACCCCTAATTTCATTTATGTTCTTTACACCAATTAACTTATAGTTTTTAGTAACCTCAAAAATTAAGTCATCATTAATACTCGCTACTGCCAACGCTAATTTTTGAGCTTTTGAAGGTTTAAAAATTGGGCGATTTTTTTCATCTAGAAATAGTCTTTTGTTTACTATAAATCTATATTGAAGTTCACCTTGAGTGGTTAGTCCTAAATACTGCAAACTAAATAGCATGGCCATGCATGAATACTGTTGGCTCCCTTTGATTCTTACAACATTGACCACTTCAGCAGAATAGTTTCTTATACTGTTTTGGCCATTAAGATCAAGCATCTCCATTTATATTTTTTTGATTGATTTGCAAGATATAAGCGAATGAACTAATGCTTAATTTTATTTAGGTAAAAATTGTGAGACTTATATTTTCAATAGTTTAGGGGCAGATGCCCTTTTTTTATTGAAAATGAATAATTGTCATTCTGTAATTATCCTGGATTAATAACTCTTTTTCTTTCACCATTTTCCCTGTTAGGTTTATGCGGTGCAATTAACCATGCAATCTTATCATCGAAGTGTGAGGAAAAATGAAAATATTTATTTCGCAATTTTTTAAGTATAGCTTTATCCGAGGCTACTGTATAATCCATTTGGGGGGCAATACCTTTTAAATAGGCATCTAATCTTTTCTTGGTTTTTATTAAGATTTCATCTTCAATAGGATAGCTTCGTTTCAGTTTTCCCAAACTGAAAAGTACTTTTTTTTCTATTCCATATTCAATCATTAAATGAAGAGGAATATGACTGTATTTGTTACTTAATCCTTTTCTGTCACCAATAAGGTCGCCGTCCCACAGGCTAACATAAATTTCATCTTCGTTAAACCAACCCTCTCGTATAAGATATTCTTTCTCCCCATCATGTCTTTCTCCTCCTTCACTATACTCTCTTAGGGTTACTTCTTCATCAATATTGTCTTTATATCCTCCACCAATATCCGAATGTACGCCCGGAAGAAAGAATTCTTTACCTCTGCCTCCCGTCTGCCGTATATCGGTTAAAATAAAATTACCTCTGTGCTCATCTGCGGCGGCGAGTTGTAAGGTATGCAATGCTTTTTTAACAGCTTCTAGATGTAGTGTTTTCGTATTGTTCTTGTGTTCCCAGGAAAACCCAAGTGACGCAACCGTGTCGTACAAGCCGGCAAACCGAACGACAAGAGATTTTATTTCAATTGTATTTTTCTCTAAAGCCTCGCCTAAGGCGCCATGGTCAACACTGTAATTTACCGTTTTTCGTGCTCGCGCTGTTTTCTTTTTAAATTGTCCTTTTCGTTTATTTACTTCATATACAAAATTACGTGCTGCCGCGGCCCCACGACTAAAACCAAATACATCGATTTGCAGTCGGTTGATTTTTTTGTTGCCTAATTTTGCCTGCATAATTCCGTCGGTCACTATTATTTTACATCCTTTTTTTACTTTTTTCCGAACGCCTGTCTGCCCAGTTCCTAAACCTTTTCCAAATGTATAGTCAGATTCATTGTCTTCAGTTCCGATTCCTTCAACATAAATGCTCAATTGAAGTTCTTTTTCACATTCAAATTTTTCGTAGGATTCCTCCATTCGTGCCACGTTGGAGTATGTGTTATCGTAACTGCCCGTTTTTTTGAAAGTATACCATTTGTTATAAGCTCCCGCCAAATCTTTATCGTATACTAAACCAGCTTCTTTCTTGTCGTATTCGAGACGCGCATTGGTGTTGTTTCTATTATTTAGCGTACCGTCAAAAAAAATGCCGACCGTAATATTTACGTATCCTTCAGGAATAAAATCTTCATGTTCAGAATTACCCACATGAACTTTGGCAGTTTTAACCTTAATACCGTTAAGGACCTGCTTATTTATGGTCTTTGTACCAGTACCCGAAGCATTTAAATTGATTTTTGACATGTTTTTAAGTGTTTAATCACTGTAAGTATAAACTTTTACAGCACTCTTTATAAGTTCAATACTACGTTCCCCGTTCTCTAAAAAAATGGAAATTGAATCATTGTATTTGCCAACTTGAAGTTTTAATTCAATTGGCACCTCATTTGCCTCTGAAATACTATCGAAGGCAGCATAAATTTCTTCTTCATTAAAATTAATTCTCCCACCATAGGTATTTTCTTTTTTATCTTGCCAACTAATTTCAATTTTGTGAGGGAGCGTATTTTTTTTAAATTGGGATAGTTTTGGATTATCTGCACTAATGAAATAGTATTCGCCGTTATACTTTTCCTCTGAAATATTCTTCATTACCCCGAATTCACTAGAGAAACTCAAAACAGGTTTGTAAAGATACTCTTGCCGGTATAATGCCCTCCACTTGGCGTACTCTACATTTTGGTCATCCGAAGCGGCTTGAAGACCGTACTCTTCTAGAGTTGATTGTATCCGTTGGATTTGCTTTAAAAAATGCAATTTCCTTGTGCTTGTCGTGTCCCATTAACCATACACTTAGATTTCCTCCAGGAGCCATACCTACATTAATAGTTCTATAGGTTGTATGTTCATTTTTGCCATTAGTATAACCTTCCTTGACAAGCTCTACTATTTGTTCAGTTGGCAATTGAAACTCTCCCTGATAAAATTGATTTTCTACAAAAGAGAGCCATTCAATACGTAAAATTTTAGGAACATATTTGACATCTTTTCCAACGATATGAATAGAACCTAAATTACCCCACCCATTGTGCATTGTAGCTCCACTAGGTATGTTAACGATGCTACCATTAACACATTCAAAACTCCCCCTATGTATTTGAACAGGATATTCTTTAGGGGCTGATTCTGTGGGAATCCACTCAAATTTTTTCATATTTTTTTTATCTATATATTGACATGATGCTGCCATAAAGCCTAAGCACATTAGCAAAATTGAAGTTTTTTTTCTTAACATTAGTTTGCTTAAGTTACTCACCATATTCCACACTGTCTGCGCTAGAAATTATAATCTTGCCTCCCGCACTTGTCTTTATTTCTCCACTGGCATCCGTAGTAATTTCCTGTGCTTCCTGTTTATAAACGCTACTTATAATTTTAACATCTTCGCCAATTCTATGCTCCTCATTATTAGCCATTACCGTATAGTCTTCATTGATGCTTTCCGTTTTGTTTTTTCCTACGGTAATATCGAGGTCCTCTTCTACATTAATTTGCATATTTTTGGAATTCAAAGTCATGTTTTCAGCTGCAGAAATAGAAATGTCATTATATGCTGAAATAGTTATATCGTTACTAGCTGTATTAATATTAATAATATTCTCATTTTTATCCGTGATCGTTATACTCTCCCCACCATCCGTATCATTCAGCTCAATCAAATGCCCACTACGGGTCTTAATAGCCTTAATATTATTATCTGCATCTGCAAATCCGCTATTGGCACTGCTGTTAAAACCTGCACTCAATACAAAAGGTTTTTCAGGATTGTCACCTTCAA
>CBDUKC010000215.1:0-5459 GCA_965367705.1 uncultured Maribacter sp.
GTATCGTTCTAATGTCCATTGTTTAAATCCTGTCGGCGTAAAATCATCATCCAAGGTGTGTTTATTATTCTCTGCATCAAACAGATTTTCCAAATTATAAAACGCGATAGTATATAATTGATCTTTGGATTTTCTTTTAAAAAAGGGGAAACGCATAGCTGCTTTTATTGAGTCAATAAAAATACTAAAATAGGCTGGGTGCTTTTGCTTAATTTTGCACTTTACACTTATATGATAGAAAAGAAAACAATTGATTACGAAAAAGCTGTCCTAATTGGCATCATCAACCGGGAGCAGAGCGAAGATAAAGTTACCGAATATCTGGACGAACTAGAATTCCTTACCTATACCGCAGGTGGCGAGGTTGTAAAAAGGTTTGTGCAACGTATGGATCTACCCAATGCCAAAACCCTTATCGGAAGTGGTAAGCTTCTGGAAGTGGAGTCCTATGTTCATGAAAATGATATCGGTTCCGTAATTTTTGATGACGAGCTTAGTCCTACCCAACAACGGAACATAGAAAAACAACTTCGTTGCAAAATTATTGATCGTACGAGTTTGATACTGGATATTTTTGCACAGCGCGCCCAAACCAGCTATGCAAGAACTCAGGTAGAACTGGCACAATATGAATACTTATTGCCTAGACTAACCGGACTATGGACGCACTTGGAGCGTCAAAAAGGGGGTATTGGAATGCGCGGACCCGGGGAAACAGAGATAGAAACGGACAGACGTATCGTTCGTGATCGAATTACCCTATTAAAGAAAAAATTACTTAAGATCGACCGCCAGATGGAGACGCAACGCGGAAACCGTGGTGCTCTTGTTCGTGTTGCGCTGGTTGGGTATACCAACGTAGGAAAGTCTACCTTAATGAACGTGATAAGCAAAAGTGATGTGTTTGCAGAAAACAAACTGTTTGCCACCTTGGACACCACGGTTAGAAAAGTGGTCATAGGCAATCTCCCATTTCTTTTAAGCGACACAGTAGGTTTCATTAGAAAACTCCCTACACAATTGGTAGAAAGTTTTAAAAGCACCTTAGACGAAGTTCGTGAAGCCGACCTTTTACTGCATGTGGTAGATATTTCACACCCACAGTTTGAAGAACATATAGCATCCGTCCATAAAATTTTGGATGAAATCAAAAGCTCGGACAAAAAGACTATTATGGTCTTTAACAAAATTGACCAGTACGAGCATGACACCATCCAAGAAGACGATTTAATTACGGAGCGTACCGCTCGCCATTTTACGATTGAAGAATGGAAAAGCACCTGGATGGAAAAAGTGGGCGACCGTGCCTTATTTATTTCAGCCTTGAACAAAGAAAATCTAGATGAATTTAGAAAACGCGTTTACGACGAAGTACGGGATATTCACGTAACCCGGTTCCCATATAACAACTTTCTATATCCAGAACATTTAGACGAATATTAAATTTCATTTAAAGGGCCTTAGTTAGCAGCTTTAATCTTTAGTAGCGTATACTGTCTCCATGAGCACCGGAGAAAGCATACGCTATTTTTAAATAGCTACTGTCCTTATCAAAAAAATTTCCTTTAAACAAACCCTCAAATAGGCGTACTACGATTCAATTCTTAGTTTGAGAAACAAATTTAGGGCCTCTATTCAAAATATTAAGGGCCTATTTGTGCAATTCATCGATCAATTTAAACCCCTAATAATTTTCACCACATTATACGATGTCTTCACAACATAAATTATATAAAAAAAGATATGATGACATACCTTTGACTTGTATTTAAGTACTAGTGTTGACCCCAAATCAATAACAACTTATTGCTAAAGTAAAACCCAAATTTTACGATAACTACTTAACCGAAAAAAGCCTGCTCTTACAAGCAGGCTTTTTTAATTATATATGTCAAAAATTTAAAATTTATAGTTAAGTCCAAATAGGAAGTACGTCTGCAAGTCATTATCCACGTTTTCAAACGTAGCAGTGGGATCCGTGTTCAGTGCAAAATTCAAAGCCTCTTGCTTATTATCTCGTAAACCAAATTCCAATCCGAGTCCTATTCCGTTCCATAAGGTATACCCAATAGAATTGGTCCATGTGTAGTTAGATAAATCACCACTCTCATAACTCTGGAACATGGAGAAGTTGGTCTTAAAGTTTACAGCGCCTATCTTTTTGGTATAGTCGGCCACAATTTTAGCTCCAAGGGAGGATTGAAAAACCGCATCATTACTACTGAATACAAAGTTGTAGTTTAATGGATGGATTACTACTACCAAATCGGTAATTGGAGTCCAAGTAGCACCAACCCCTAAATCGAGGTAGCCAGGATCATTAAAGTTATCCAAAATAGTAGTTCTATACTCTCCTAAGGCAGAGATAGCAAACTTTTCACTTAGTTTACGACCATAAAGGGATGTGATGGTAAATACGTCAGCAGCTTGTCTGAAGCCATCTTCATCTGTAGTCGAGTCCTTGTCATCAAATTTTACCCATCCGAGATTTACATTTCCTGAATTTCTCCAGAAAAATTTCTCTTGATTCAAATTAGCAAAACCGTTTACTACAACGCCAATATTACCAGAGGAGTTGTTAGGAGAACCCTGTGCATACCAGTTATTAAATTCACTCAAGTTAAGGCCAATGGTACCAAAGGCACCCTTTTTCCATCCTGGAAGTGCGTCTATTTTACTTTGCACGGCATCTAATCTACCTTGAATAGCGGCAATAGAATCTTTCTTTGGACCTAGCTGTGATTTAAGTTCCTCCGCAGTTTGAGAGAATCCGTAAGCGCAAGAAAATGCAAGCGCAATCGTTAAAAAAATGTTTTTCATGGTGTAATGTTTAATTTCTTAGAAACGCAAAAGTAATAATAGTCACATTTCAATGCCTATTAAATACAATTTATTTTCTTTTAAACAAAGGAACTGAAGAACAGGCCTCCCCATACATAATAGACTTCGCTACTGGCATTAATTTTTCAGTAAGCAGTAAATAAGCGTTCGGTGGTACTGGTTTATGACTACATCCTTTGATAATTACCGGCATATCCGAATACATAGAAACGTCTAAACCAGCTATTATGGTTTGATATAAACTAGTTTCTAAATCCTGTAAATCCCCTTGAATTATCTTTTTGGCATAAGGTTGCAATTTTGTAGTCACCAACATGTAAGCCCAGCCAGGGACAATGGCATCTGTAGAACATGTTAAAGCGACGAAAGCATCTGTATATTGTTCCCAATCATATTCCGCAAGGAATGTCCTAAACTCCTTTTCCCTTAGAATAATGCCTTCATACAACCAGCCCTTTAGGTCTAATACCTTTCTTTCTCCTTTTGGATAGTAATCCTCTAAATCAAAAGTGACTAGTTTACTTTGGGCTACTTTGTTTATAATTTCTTCTGCCATAACCTATAATTAGAGCATACCCAATTCTAACTTCGCTTCTTCACTCATTAAATCCTGGGTCCAAGGTGGGTCGAACGTAATTTCTACCTCCGCGTCCTTTATGGCATTCAAAGATTTCACCTTCTCCTCTACTTCAACAGGTAGGGTTTCTGCAACAGGGCAATTGGGTGATGTTAAGGTCATTAAAATTTTCACTTCATTATCCTCGTTTACCAATACATCATATATAAGGCCCAACTCGTAGATGTCTACAGGGATTTCCGGATCATAAATAGTTTTTAAAACCTTTACTATTTTCTCTCCTAACTCTTCGCTATCGGCTGCTGTGTTTATATCGCTCATGTCTTAACTTAATTGTGTTTGATAGGCTACGGCGTATAACTTGATTTGTTTAATCATGCTTACTAAGCCGTTGGCCCTGGTTGCGGACAAATGTTCCTTTAATCCTATTTCGTCTATAAATTGCGTATCTGCCTCAATAATATCCAGTGGTTTTTGGTTACTGAAGGCACGTATTAGAATAGCGATGATACCTTTGGTGATTATCGCATCACTATCTGCTGTAAAAACCAATTTATCGTCTTCCAAATCGGCATGAACCCATACCTTACTCTGGCATCCTTTTATAATATTGTCATCTGTTTTATATTCCTCCGCAATCAGAGGGAGGGATTTTCCGAGGTCTATCATATACTCGTAACGCTGCATCCAATCCTCGAACATAGCAAACTCCTCGACTATATCTTCCTGTATCTCTTTAATCTTCATCTCCATAGTTTATACAAAAATACGATAAGAAACAATGGATTTCAATACTTTAAGATAATGATAACGACTAGGGTTATACCAACATGGCAGTAGCTCGTTTAACACCTTCCACCAATACATCTACTTCTTCCTTGGTATTATAAAAACTAAAACTAGCGCGAACCGTACCTGGTATTTTGTAGAAATCCATTATAGGTTGCGCGCAATGATGACCGGTACGTACCGCAATGCCCAGTTTATCCAAGATTGTACCAATATCATAGGGGTGCACACCCTTTATATTGAACGAAATTACGGAGGTCTTCTGTTGTGCAGTTCCATAAATTTTGAGTCCCTCAATCTTTAATAGTTCTTCCGTTGCATATTCCAATAACTCGTGTTCGTAAGAGGCAATTGCTTCAAAACCAATAGCATTCATATAATCCAAGGCAGCACCAAAAGCGATACCCCCACAAATATTTGGCGTACCCGCTTCAAATTTATGCGGTAAGCCCGCATAGGTGGTCTTTTCAAAAGTAACTTCTGCGATCATCTCACCACCACCTTGATACGGTGGCAATTTAGTAAGCCATTCTTCTTTTCCGTACAGCATTCCTACTCCTGTAGGACCACATATCTTATGGGCAGATACGGTGTAGAAATCCACATCCAAAGCTTGCATATCCGCAACTAAATGTGGCGCAGCTTGTGCACCATCTATGAGTACAGCCGCTCCTACGCTATGGGCTTTTTCTATAATCTCAGCAATAGGATTAATGGTCCCCAAAGCATTGGAAATATGATTGCAAAAAACCAATTTTGTGCTATCAGAAAGCAAGGTGTCATAGACATCCATCAAAAGCTCCCCTTCTTGGTTCATGGGAATGACTTTTAAGGTAGCGCCAGTACGCTCACAAAGCATTTGCCAAGGCACGATGTTAGAATGATGTTCCATAGCCGACACCAAAATTTCATCTCCTTTTTTAATAAAGGACGAAAAGCCATTGGCAACGATATTTATGCTGTGGGTCGTCCCTGATGTATATATTATCTCATAGGCATGCTTGGCGTTGAAATGCTTCTGAATTTTTACCCTAGCCTGCTCATATTTATCGGTCGCCTCCTGTGAAAGCGCATGTACGCCTCTATGGATATTCGCATTGTAATTGGAGTAGTAATCTACAATGACATCGATCACCTGTTGTGGTGTTTGTGAGGTAGCAGCGTTGTCTAGGTAGACCAATGGTTTGCCATTGACCTCTCGTTTTAAAATGGGGAAATCTTCTCTGATTTTAGTTACATCAAACATAGCAAT
>CBDUKC010000216.1:0-5456 GCA_965367705.1 uncultured Maribacter sp.
GCTAAAATTGCTTCTGGTGAAGCTAATCCTATGGAAATTTTATTAAACCTTTTTATTGGGTTATTATCTTTTATTCTAGCCATAATAGCGTGCTGATAATGATTTTAAATGTGTTTTCAAATAGTCTCTAAAACTATAAACTTATTCCTCAAGTCTAATATCCAAACCTAATCCCTTAAGTTCATGCATTAAAACATTGAAAGATTCTGGCAAACCAGGTTCTGGCATGGTCTCACCTTTTACAATGGCCTCATAGGTTTTGGCCCGTCCGATGACATCATCCGATTTCACGGTCAATATCTCACGTAACGTAGCTGATGCTCCGTATGCTTCCAAAGCCCAAACTTCCATCTCTCCAAAACGTTGACCACCAAATTGAGCTTTACCGCCCAATGGTTGTTGCGTTATCAGAGAGTAAGGTCCTATAGATCGTGCATGCATCTTGTCATCTACCATATGTCCTAATTTCAACATATAGATTACACCCACCGTTGCAGGTTGATCGAAACGTTGTCCAGTTCCACCATCAAAGAGGTAGGTATGTCCAAATCTAGGAATTCCAGCCTCATCTGTATAGGCGTTGATTTCATCAAGTGTAGCACCATCGAAAATCGGAGTTCCAAATTTCTTGCCTAATTTAAGCCCTGCCCAACCTAATACAGTTTCGTAGATCTGACCAATGTTCATACGTGATGGTACTCCCAAAGGATTCAACACGATGTCTACTGGAGTTCCGTCCTCTAGGAACGGCATATCTTCTTGACGAACAATTCTTGAAACAATACCTTTATTACCGTGACGACCAGCCATTTTATCACCTACTTTAAGCTTACGCTTTTTGGCGACATAGACTTTCGCTAACTTCATGATTCCGGCAGGCAACTCATCACCAACTGAAATCGTAAATTTATCTCTTCTCAAGTTTCCTTGAAGGTCGTTCAATTTGATTTTGTAATTATGCAATAAGTCCGCTACAGAAACATTAGTTCCATTATCCGTTGTCCAACTTCCACCTACTAAATGGGCAAAATCATCAACAGAATTCAACATTTTCATAGTGTACTTCTTCCCTTTTGGAAGTACTTCCTCACCTAAGTCGTTCAACACCCCTTGAGATGTCTTCCCATTTACCAAAGTGAACAACTTCTCTACCAAAACATCTTTTAGCTCTTGGAATTTTACTTCGTACTCTAGTTCCAATTTAGAAAGTTCTTCCTTATCCTCTGAACGTTTCCGTTTATCCTTTACAGACCTAGAAAATAATTTTTTCTCTATTACAACTCCCCTTAACGAAGGAGATGCTTTTAAGGATGCATCTTTAACATCACCAGCTTTATCTCCAAATATGGCACGCAATAATTTTTCTTCTGGAGTTGGATCAGATTCCCCTTTAGGCGTAATCTTACCAATTAATATATCCCCAGGTTTAACCTCTGCACCAATACGGATCATACCGTTTTCATCCAAATCTTTAGTAGCTTCTTCTGAAACATTAGGAATATCATGTGTTAGCTCCTCAGCTCCCAATTTGGTATCTCTAACTTCGAGAGAATACTCATCAACATGAATAGAAGTGAATATATCCTCACGAACCACTTTTTCTGAGATTACGATGGCATCTTCAAAGTTATAACCTTTCCAAGGCATAAAGGCCACAGTTAGGTTTCTACCCAAGGCCAATTCTCCTTTTTCAGTAGCATATCCCTCGCAAAGCACTTGTCCTTTTTTAACTCTATCGCCTCGTTTTACGATAGGCTTAAGGTTGATGCTAGTACCCTGATTTGTTTTTCTGAATTTAACTAAGAAATATGTCTTCTCGTCATCTTCAAAGCTAATCAGCCTTTCCGCATCAGATCTATCATATTTTATCGTTATTTTCTGAGCATCTACGTACTCAATAACCCCATCTCCTTCGGCATTGATCAACACTCTAGAGTCAGATGCCACTTGTCTTTCCAATCCTGTACCTACAATCGGCGACTGCGGCTTCAATAATGGTACTGCTTGGCGCATCATGTTCGAGCCCATTAACGCACGGTTCGCATCATCATGTTCTAAGAAAGGTATCAAAGAAGCAGAAATCGATGCTATTTGATTAGGGGCAACATCCGTGTAATTAATCTCTACTGGATCAACCACAGGAAAATCTCCCTCTTCCCTAGCAATGACTTTATCGGCGTCTATTTGACCATTCGCCTTCATAGGAATGTTCGCCTGGGCGATTTTCATTCCTTCCTCTTCCTCAGCACTTAAGTAAACAAAATTATCTAGGTCTACTTTAGCATTCTCTACCTTTCTGTATGGTGTTTCCAAAAAGCCCATTGGGTTTACTTTGGCAAATACAGAAAGGGAAGAAATCAAACCAATGTTTGGTCCTTCTGGGGTTTCTATGGGGCAAAGACGTCCGTAGTGCGTGTAATGTACATCACGAACTTCGAAACCAGCCCTTTCTCTTGAAAGTCCACCTGGTCCTAATGCTGACAACCTTCTTTTGTGCGTAATCTCTGCCAACGGATTCGTTTGGTCCATAAACTGAGACAACTGGTTTGTTCCAAAGAAAGAATTAATAACCGAAGACAATGTCTTGGCGTTAATTAAATCAATAGGTGTAAATACTTCGTTATCACGAACGTTCATTCGCTCACGAATGGTACGCGCCATTCTAGCCAAACCAACTCCAAACTGAGAAGACAACTGTTCTCCAACAGTTCTTACCCGCCTATTAGAAAGGTGATCAATATCATCGATTTCCGCTTTCGAGTTAATTAATTCAATTAAATACTTTATAATGGTAATGATATCTTCTTTGGTCAAGACCTGCTTGTCCATACCAATATCCAAACCTAATTTTTTGTTCATTCTATAACGTCCTACCTCTCCAAGGTTATAACGTTGATCAGAAAAGAACAACTTATCGATAATACCACGCGCTGTTTCCTCATCTGGCGGCTCAGCATTACGCAATTGACGGTAAATATGTTCAACAGCCTCTTTTTCAGAGTTCGTTGGATCTTTTTGTAAGGTGTTGTGAATAATAGAATAATCTGACTGTGCATTACTCTCTTTATGCAAGAGAATGGACTTAACATCTGCCTCCATTATTTCAGCAATATGTTCCTTTTCTAAAATTGTATCACGATCCAATACAATTTCGTTTCTTTCTATTGACACTACTTCTCCGGTATCCTCATCAACAAAATCTTCGTGCCATGTATTTAATACTCTTGCAGCCAACTTACGACCTAATACTTTTTTAAGTCCGGCATTAGAAACTTTTATTTCTTCCGAAAGATCAAATATTTCTAAAATATCCTTATCACGCTCAAAACCAATAGCCCTGAACAAGGTTGTAACCGGTAATTTTTTCTTTCTATCGATATAGGCATACATTACACCATTGATATCGGTAGCAAATTCTATCCAAGACCCTTTAAAAGGAATTACCCTAGCAGAATATAATTTAGTTCCGTTAGCATGAAAAGATTGTCCAAAGAAAACCCCTGGAGAACGGTGCAATTGTGAAACAACAACACGTTCTGCTCCATTGATAACGAATGTACCACTTGGAGTCATGTAAGGTATCGTACCCAAGTAAACGTCTTGGACGATAGTCTCAAAATCCTCATGTTCAGGATCTGTACAGTATAATTTCAATCTTGCCTTTAACGGGACACTATAAGTAAGGCCACGCTCTATACATTCTTGAATTGAATATCTTGGTGGATCAATGAAATAATCCAAAAATTCCAATACGAACTGATTTCTAGTATCAGTAATTGGAAAATTTTCCATGAAGGTGTTATATAAACCTTCGTCACCTCTTTGGTCAGATTTCGTTTCTAGTTGAAAAAAATCTTGAAAAGATTTTATCTGAATATCGAGAAAATCGGGATAAGCCGGTGTTTTCTTGGCAGATGCAAAATTTATTCTTTCAGTCTGATTTGTGAACATCTAAGGACAGTGTTTTGATCGTGAGTACTATTTGGGTGATATATATCTTCATATACCTAATTCTATAAAATGGCTTAGGTCTAACCGCAAAAAGCGAAAAGACCTAAACCAAAAATACTATGGTTGTTGCTACTATTTAAGCTCAACTTCTGCTCCTGCTTCTTCCAATGATTTTTTGATACCTTCTGCTTCATCTTTAGTAACACCTTCTTTTACAGCTTTAGGTGCACTATCAACGATGTCTTTAGCATCTTTTAATCCTAAACCAGTTAATTCCTTAACCAATTTAACTACTGCTAATTTAGAAGCACCAGCGGCCTTCAAAATAACATCAAATTCTGATTGCTCTTCAGCAGCCTCACCACCTTCGGCAGCACCGCCACCAGCAGCAACAGCTACTGCAGCAGCAGCAGGCTCGATACCATATTCATCTTTTAATATACCAGCTAACTCATTTACTTCTTTTACCGTAAGGTTAACCAATTGTTCTGCGAAATCTTTTAAATCTGCCATTGTCTATCGTTTAATAAAATTTTAAAATATACTTAGTTTTTAGTGCGTACTTATCTTTCAGATAATGTCTTTAGGATTCCTGCTAGTTTACCACCACCAGATTTAAGTCCAGAAATAACATTTTTGGCAGGGGATTGTAACAATCCAATAATTTCGCCAATCATCTCTTCTTTAGACTTAATGCTCACGAGAGCATCCAAGTTTTCATCACCTATATAAACTGCCTCCTCTACAAAAGCGCCTTTTAATAAAGGTTTCTCAGATTTTTTTCTGAAATTCTTTATAAGCTTTGCAGGAGCATTACCAACTTCTGATAACATTAAAGAGGTATTTCCCTTTAACACACTTGGAAGTTCGCCAAACTCTCTATCAGAGGCCTCCATTGCCTTTGCAAGCAATGTATTCTTAACTACTGCCAATTTAATATTAGCCTTGAAACAGGCTCTTCTTAAGTTACTAGTAGTTGCTGCATCCATACCAGAGATATCCGTTAAATAAATAATGGAATTATCTGCTAGCTGAGCCGTCAAATCTTGTACAACCGTTGCCTTTTCTTCTCTTGTCATAATTGAAATTTTTAACCAGCAGCGCTTAAACTGACTTTGGGTCTAATTGAACACTAGGACTCATGGTGCTGGACATAAAAATACTTTTCATGTAAACACCTTTCGAAGCGGTAGGCTTAAGCTTGTTTAAAGTTTCCAATAATTCTTTAGCATTATCTGCAATTTTATCGGCAGTGAAGGAAGCTTTCCCAACTGCTGCATGCACAATACCTGTCTTATCTACTTTAAAATCAATTTTACCTGCTTTCACTTCAGAAACTGCCTTAGCAACATCCATCGTCACTGTACCAGTTTTTGGATTTGGCATTAAACCTCTTGGTCCTAAAACACGGCCCAATGGTCCCAATTTACCCATAACACTTGGCATGGTAATGATAACATCAACATCTGTCCAACCGCCTTTTATTTTATCCAAATACTCATCTA
>CBDUKC010000217.1:0-5341 GCA_965367705.1 uncultured Maribacter sp.
ACAGATCATTTAATACGTGTCCTTCTACATCGGTTAAGCGGAACCTTCTTCCTTGGTACTTATACGTCAATTTTTCATGGTCTATACCCAATAAATGCAGCATAGTAGCTTGAAAATCGTGCACATGAACGGGGTCCTTCACAATGTTATAGCCAAACTCATCGGTCTCTCCATAAACAACCCCAGGTTTAATACCACCGCCGGCCATCCACATGGTAAAGCATCTTGGGTGGTGATCTCTACCATAGGTAGTATCCGTCAGCACACCTTGGGAATAATTTGTTCTGCCGAACTCTCCTCCCCAAATAACCAAGGTATCTTCTAAAAGACCACGTTGCTTTAAATCCGCAACAAGGGCAGCAGAAGCTTGATCTACATCCTTAGCTTGTTTTTCTATGGCTCCTGGAAGGTTATCGTGTTGATCCCAACCCATGTGGTATAATTGTATAAATCGTACATCCTGTTCCGCCAATCTTCTTGCCAGAAGACAATTAGCAGCGTAGGTTCCAGGAATCTTTGCGTCTGCACCGTACATTTTATAAATATAATCCGGTTCATCATCGGTCCGCATCACATCGGGAACAGAAGTTTGCATTTTATAGGCCATTTCATATTGGGCTATTCTACTTTGTATTTCCGGATTTCCAAAATCCTGAAATTGCTTGTCGTTCATTTCGGCCAATTTATCCAGAATGGCTCTTTTTCCTTCCTTTGTAACCCCTTTGGGGTCGTTCAAATACAATACGGGATCTTTAGCTGCCCTAAATTGAACCCCTTGATGTAAGGAATGTAAAAATCCATTGCCCCATAATCTGGTGTATAAAGGCTGACCACTTGGTCTTCCGGAACCTCTGGAAAGCAATACACTGAATGCAGGTAGATTTTTGTTCTCACTACCCAAACCATAACTTAACCAAGAACCCATACTTGGACGGCCAGGTTGTTGCGAACCTGTCTGAAAGAAAGTAACCGCTGGATCGTGATTAATGGCCTCGGTGTACATAGATTTTATAATACACAACTCGTCTACCATCTTTGCCGTGTATGGCAATAAATCGCTAATATAGGTTCCGTTCTGACCGTATTGTTTAAAATCGAATACCGAGCCCGCCAGCGGAAAACTATCCTGACCAGATGTCATTCCTGTGAGGCGTTGTCCCTGTCTTATGGAATCTGGCAATTCCTCTCCCCTACGTTTTATTAAGCTAGGTTTATAATCGAACAATTCTAATTGTGAAGGTCCGCCACTTTGAAAAAGGTAAATAACCCTTTTAGCTTTTGAAGCGTGATGCAAGGCATCCAACATGCCGTTATTACCACCAAAATCATTTGCCTTGGTAATAATGCCATTTTTATCCTTTCTAAAAAACTGATTGCCCAATAAAGAGGCCAGGGCTACAGAACCAGCACCTAAGGCCGCCTTTCCTAAAAAGGACCTTCGATTTAAAAAAAGCGAACGATCTTCTAGAATTTTCTTTTCACTCATAACTATCCTCTTGTAATTGTTTCGTCCAAATTAAGCACCGTATGTGCTACCAATGCCAATGATGCTAAATCCTTGTCCGGAACACCGGTATCTGACTTAAATTCTCCTATATCTATGTACTCGGCCGCTGAAAAAACACCGTTATCCATTTTTGTTCGCATATCCTTATAATGCTCTAAAAGCATGGAAGCCTCCTCGGAATCCGGTAACCTTGAGGTGGCTTTCTGAAATACATACCCAATTTGTTTCTCAATATTCTCTGGGAACTTTATAACGGTATTGGCCGCCAATGCTCTCGCCGCCTCTATCATTTGTGGGTCATTCAACAGCACTAGTGCCTGTAACGGTGTATTTGTTTCCTGACGCTTAACTGAACATAAATCTCTAGAAGCTGAGTCAAAAGTCATCATACTAGGTGGTGGCACCGTTCTTTTCCAAAAGGTATATAAACTTTTACGGTACAAGTCGTCTCCCGTTCCCTGCACATAGTTTGATGTGCTGCCACCACCGCCACCAGTAGTCTCTTCCCAAATACCTGCTGGCTGATAAGGCTTCACACTTGGTCCTCCAACCTCTTTTACAAGTAAGCCACTGATCGCCAATGCTTGATCTCGTATCATTTCAGCAGTAAGTCGTAATCTCGAAGCCCGTGCTAAAAATTTATTCTCGGGATCTTGTTCCAATAGCTCTGGAGTAGATACAGCACTTTGCTTGTACGTATCGGAAAGCGCCATGTACTTCAACATCTCTTTAGTGTTCCAGCCTTCATCCCTAAACTTAATAGCCAAAAAGTCCAACAACTCTGGATGTGTTGGCAAGGCGCCTTGGTTACCAAAATCATAGGAGGAGCTCACTATTCCTGTTCCGAACATACGCTGCCATAATCTATTTACAGTTACTCTCGCTGTTAAAGGGTTCTCTTCATCAAATAACCATTTAGACAGACCCAGCCTATTTCTTGGATAACTTTCAGGAAATGATAATACCGAATTTGGCGTATCTGGAAACACTTCGTCCGTAGGTTGATCATAAGCACCCCGATTTAAGACAAAAGCTGGCTTCATTTCCTCCCTTTCGTACATGACCATTAAGTCTAGCTCTTTCTTACGGGAGTTTTGCATGTTTACAAAACTGAGGACACCTTCGGTATCCTTTTCTGTTATCGTAATATAAGGCTCTGGGGTTTCGCCAGGTAAGGGTATAGCTAACTTTTCCTTATTATTATTAAAAAAACTGAAGAGCTCAAAATGTTCTTTTTGACTTACTGGGTCGTATTTATGATCATGGCAGCGGGCACACTCCACAGTCAATCCTAAAAATGTTGTTCCAAATGTCTGTAAGCGATCTTCCACATATTCAATATGGTACTCCTCGGGAATCGTACCTCCCTCGAACGTGATTTTATGATTACGATTAAATCCGGTCGCCAATATTTTTTCCAAATCTGCATCAGGCATCAGGTCGCCCGCCAATTGATAGGTTACAAATTCATCATAGGGCATATTCTTATCAAAGGCATAAATGACCCAGTCTCTCCAAGGCCACATGGTACGTTCAAAGTCGTCTTGATATCCATGAGTATCTGCATACCGTGAAATATCCATCCACTCTGAAGCCATGTGTTCTGCAAAATCCTTGGTTCCCAAAAGGGTATCCACCACACGCTCATAAGCATCCTTACGGGTATCGTTCACAAATGATTGCACCTGTTCTGGTGTTGGGGGAAGTCCGGTTAAATCAAAAGCAACCCTGCGAATCAATTTTTCCTTAGAGGCTATTGGGGAAGGAGAAAGTGCGTTCAATTGCATTTTATCCAACACAAAATTATCTATCTCATTTACGCCCCAATCCACATCTTTTAGCTTTGGCACCTCAGGCTTAACGGGTGGTATAAAGGCCCAATGTTCCTTATATGCAGCACCTTGGGCGATCCACTTTTCCAGTATGGCCTTTTCTTTGGGCGTTAGCACTAAATTAGATTCTGGAGGAGGCATGATTACGTTAGGGTCTTCGCTATACAGCCGTTTCACCAATTCACTCTCTTCTGGCTTATTGGGAACAATGGCGAATCTATCCTTTAACTTTCCCAATGCAGCATACGCGTCTTCCGCCTTATGCAGGGAAAGACCAGCCTCGATTGCATTCTTATCCGGACCGTGACAAATAAAACAACGGTCTGAAAGTATTGGTTTTACATCAAAGGTGAAGTCAATTTTATCTGGAATTCCCGTAAGGTCAGCTTTCGCTATTACCTTTTCAGAAACAGAAGGATTTTCTTTACAAGAATGGTAGGTACCGCCTACGATAATAACGAGAGATAGGATGACTGCTCTATGTGCGTATGTTTTGATATACGTATTGATTTTCATAGCTATAGATATCCTTAATTATACCATTTAAAAGTAACAACAAAAAAGCTTTATGATAGATAAAATTCGACTAATAACAATTTCTAAGTCACTAAAAAAGTGGTAACAAGGTATAATTTATTAAAAACACTGCAATGACCCTACCACCCGTAGACTATCTTCATTACTCTTACAAACCCAAAAAGCCCGTTTAAAAACGGGCTTTCGTTCTAAAAATTCAAATGGATTACTTAAATGTAGTATTTACAATAGCGA
Source organism: uncultured Maribacter sp. (assembly GCA_965367705.1). Classification (GTDB taxonomy): domain Bacteria; phylum Bacteroidota; class Bacteroidia; order Flavobacteriales; family Flavobacteriaceae; genus Maribacter. The sequence goes on from CBDUKC010000217.1 coordinate 4,111, forward strand.
ACGTAGATGGTGTTTCGCCCTCTTGTACTGCTCCTGTTACATAAATTCTATGCTTTCCCTTAGCTTGTTTAGTAAAAGGTATTACGATAGCACCACCTGGAGCACCTGGGGATTGAACGCCCAAAGATCCTTTGCCGATAATGTCACCATCTGGCGCATCCAAACGGACATCAAAATGATACACTGCTTTTGGTGCTTCTTGCCATCCAGCGCCCAACACTATCATGTTTACCCCCGTCAGGTCTATATCATCGATTTCAAACCAACCCTGTTCGCCTGCAAGTACTAGCAAATCTTGGCCTCCAAAAGTAACGACCGTCATATCCTTGGTCTTCGTTGCTTTAGAAAATCCAACCGTGTTACTAGATAAAGCTACAGAAATAGAACCCGTTAAAGGTATAGCCCCTTCCTCACCCTGATCTGTGTAACTTGCAGTAATGACCATTACTTCGCCAGGATTCTTATTCTCGGGACGTAGCTTTCCTTTTACCGGTAAGGATACTTTCTTGACCCCATCTGTGGCCAAGGATGTTATGTACATAGCTATTTGCCTAGATTCTTCAGAAGAAATATCCGGGTGTGCCGGCATCATCACCTCACCCCAAACCCCTGTTCCACCAGAAACTATTTTCTTTTTTAAGTAGGCAATGGCATCTCTTTGTTTTTTATATTTTTGGGCGATATCGGTATAGTTAGGACCTATGGACGCTTCCAATTCTTTATGGCAGGTTTTACAATCCATAGACTGCGTCAGTGCTTTACCCGTTACCTCCGCAGATACTTGTTGATGGCCAGAAGACATGGCTACTTTATCCATCCCCTCTAAATAATCTACACTTACAAAAATATTATCCTCTAGGATAGCCTCATTACCATCTGGGTCTGTTACGCTAACCTCATATTGCACCTCTTGCCCGGGAACAAAGAAAGAAGTATTCCCACCTATAATATCAATGGTAACTTCTGGTCTTGAATTACCTGCCACTAAAGTAACCGCATTACTTTTAGCTGATTCGCCGGCCGTATCCTTCACTTCCACTCTAATTCTATAATCCCCCGCCTTTGCATATGAATAAGAGATTTGAGGTTCTATGGTTTCCTTTACTTCCCCGTTACCTAAATCCCAAGTATAGGTCATGTCATCATTCTCGCGATCTCTTGCGCTCACTGTAGCCATTATTGATAGTGGTAATTGGCCAGACGTCTTATCTACGAGCAATTGGTCTATCAA
>CBDUKC010000218.1:0-5335 GCA_965367705.1 uncultured Maribacter sp.
TTAGATTGCATTGGAAGCTTAACTCTAGATTACGATTATATTACGGTTGTATTATTTTCATGCTCCATTTGTTAAAGACCTATTACTTTCAACAATCTTAATATTCAACTAACATTACATTAACTATTTAAAAATAGATTTGTGGGTTTCGATAATGATACATGTTGATGAGTTATGAAAAACATCCGTCCCCAATTACACAAAAAGCATACACTTTGCCTTTATGGCTACTTAAAAAAATCAGGAAACCCTGATTTTTTTAGCTCGGTCAAAGAGATTACTGTATCCAAAAACGAATTCATTTACAAACCTCCTCTTACAGAGAATTACATGTATGAGTTAGTAGAAGGGGTTATTAAACTTGGCGGTTATTCAGAAACAGGAGAAGAAAACACCTATGATATAATCTATACAGGCGACTATTTTGGAAACCTAAAATATTTAAATGGACAATTCTTTGAATTTTCAAAAACGCTGGTCGATAGTAGAATTCGTATTTATGATTTAACCTTCTTCAAAAAAGCTATTGTTGAAAACCCAGTTACTTCCGAATGGTTCATTGCGTATCTATTGAAGCGGTGGTGTCTTGCAGAAAAAAAATTAGGCCAAGTAAACGAAAGATCAACATTACAAAAGCTGGAATTCTTGAAATCTCACTTTGATATCTCTGTACGAGATATACATGGAGAAGAGCACATCCTTTACAATTTGCTTACCCAAAAAGACAAGGGTGACCTTATTGGGGCCACCCGTCAAACAATTGCCAGTGCATTAAAGAAAAAATCAGTTTTTGTGGGTTAAGATTCCTGGATAGAGGACGCCATTTTTAGTTTCAAAATTAAGCTGCAAAAGCTCACTAACAATTGGTGCAATATCTTCAAGTCCCATTTTCTCTATTTTCTTACCTTGGTTTATACCCGCACCAAATGCAACGAATCCCGTTTCTATTTCTTTAAAGTCTGGAAAGAACCCATGTGTACCCCCACTTCTTGCAGAAAGCACATTACCATTTATTCTTGATGACATGGCTATTCCAGGTATTGGAGCGAGTGCTAAAATCGCATTAGGGTCTGCTCCAATACCATCTAACTCCCTTCTTTCTACCACCCTGAACAGTTTTTTTACTGAGGTTGGCAAATTATTCAATTTTGCCCGTACTTTGGCCACGGTCTTTTTGTCATTTTTATTTTTCAACATCAAAAAAGCTGAAGCACCTGAAGTATGAAAAGCGGCTTTCCAATCACCACGGTCCTTTTTGTCTTCTATTAAACCTTCTTCTAACAACCAAATGTTAGGGTTCAAAGCAGAGTGTATATCAACAAAACCATGGTCTCCCGTAATAATAAATGTAGTTTTATCAAGAATACCCGCCCTTTCCGCAGCTTCCATTATTTTACCAATAGCTCGGTCCACAGCAGCAATAGAGGTAAACACTTTCTCACCATCTCTTCCCTGTTCATGCTGAAAATGATCGGTTGCAATAAGGTGCAATGTCATCAGATTAGGTTTGTACTTCTCTAAGGTATATGCCGCCATCTCCCCAGTTCTATCTTCCCGGCTCAAATAATCTCCGTTAAAGGTCTTATCATTTAGCTTTCCCAGAACCTCCTCTTCCATTTCCTTTAAAAACCCTTTTGGATTCTCTTTGGTCCGCATAGATTCTATTCGGCTGACATCACTATTCAACAACCAATATTCGGGAATATTAAAGTCAATGGGAGCTCCAACAGAAACAGGCCAGATAAAGCTTGCACTTGTTTTTCCCGCCGCTTTTACTGCATCCCATAGAGTTTTGGTCTTTATGAGATTACTCTCCCAGTACCAACGCCCTGTTTGCCCTCCTTCTTCGAACGGACTGTTATAATAAACACCATGCTCAGCAGGAAATGACCCTGTAATTATTGTTGTGTGCGATGGATAGGTTACCGAAGGAAACACCCCTCTTACCCCATTGGCCGCAGCACCTTCTCTAACCATTTTTTTCAGATTTGGAGTAGGCCATTTATCCTCTAAATAGAAATTAGGTCTAAAGCCATCTACCGAAACCAAAACTACGTGTTGAGTTAAGTTCTCTTCTTGTGCCCTTCCATACTGCACGATTATCATAACCAATGCAAATAATAAGAAAATATTCTTTTTCATGTCTTAAATTAGATTGTAAAAACTAGAGGGGCCAAACTTTTTTTTGACGCCCCTAGATTGAGATAAAATAAAAAGTACGATTAGTTAAATGTATATCTTGCCCCTAATTGGAGCCTCCATGGTGTACCGTTAATCGGTTCGGTTCCCGCACCCGTTTGAACAGAATAATCATAAGCCTGACTTATTTGATCAAACCCGTTTATGCGCATGAAATCTTGCCTTCTTCCAAAATTATGAGTCTGACCCCATTCTTTATTTAACAGGTTAGCAAAATTGAAAATGTCAACAGAAAGCTCTAGACCTTGCTTTTTGTTTTTGGTTTCAAATCTTTTTTGAATTCTTAAATCTATCGTAGTTGCGAATGGATTTTTACCTCCATTACGCTCTGCAAAACCGCCATAACTATTTTTCAGATACTCTTTAAAATTATCAGGAGTTTCAGGATCATTCAACACTTGATTGTATCCATCTATAATAGATTGCGGTGTATTGGAATCGCTAGGATCAAAGATGTAGGCTATATCGTTTCTTAAGTTGAAATCACCATTAGCACTTGTATTATCGTCAACATGTAAAGAATAACGGGTGCCTCCCTGTCCAATTACCGTGGCTCCTAAAGTGAAACCTTTCCAAGTTGGAGTAGCTCCATTTACGACCATTTTGGTATCAAAATGATTATCCGAATATCCATAGTTCAAATCCCTTGGATCACCTTCCACGGGAATAAAGGTTGATGTATTGGCCACACAACAGTTATAGGAAGAATTATCTTTAGACCGATTAAAGGTCATACTTGCGTTGACATAACCATCTTTCCCTATTTGCGCCGTTCCTTCTACTACAAGAGCAACATTATCAAGAATACCATCTGAAGTTAAAACCAAAGTTCTTCCAACTTGGTCAGAGATCCTAGAATTAGTCCAATCTGTACCTCCATTTTCTGATATGGTATTAGCCGGAACAAAAACTTCTCTACCTTGGGGTGTTACAAAATAAGGCTCAGCCACTAAATTAGATTCCTGATAGATGTAATTATTACTTGTGTGACTATATAGCGCATTAAATCCTAAACTGTACTTTTCGTTAAAAAAGTGAGTATAGCTTAGGTTTGCCTTATAAATCGTAGGAACCTGAAAATCTGCACCTACGGCATTTATAGTTGAGAACGGTGTTACCCCATCAGGTACTCCTGGCACAGTACTAGGGTCGTTTCTGTAGGACTGGAAATCTGGAGTTGGTACATCTGCCCCAGTAACATCAATAGCACCTAAGAGAGTGCCACTATTTTGAATGTTATTTACCTGAGCGTAATAATGAGGTTGCGATGAAAAAACACCACCACCCAATTTAAAGATATCCGTATTTTTTCCTTTCAAATTATATGTTAGTTGAAACCTTGGCTGGATATTATTATAATCATCCAATTTTTCATTTGTACGTATACCTAGTTCTTCAAAAATGATGGGATTGGCTTCAGCCTCATCCATGAATTTAGTTGCATCCCAACGGATACCTGCCACCAAGTTCAAATCTGGCGTAATATCCGTCTCTACTTGCGCAAATAAAGATAGATCCAAAACAGTCTGCTTTACTATAGGAAGACCTTGCAAGGGAACTTCACGCGCATATCGAGAAGCTATTTGGTTCTCAAAATCATCTAAAGAGTCAAAGAAAAAACGACCATTCTGTTCGTTAGAGAGCAACGTTTCCAAACTTGTTATCATATTGTCCGTACCAAAAGTAAGATTGTACTTTCCTGCATTTACGTACGTAGTGTTCGTAAACTGAATTTGATTTTCTTGATTGGTCTCTGGCGTAAAACGCTGACCGCCAAGCTGTACACTTCTATTACGAGTATTACCATTTGGAAGCACAGATGACACTTCTACAATAGCCCTTGGAATGTTAGTTTGTGGCAATTCTCCATTAGGCGTATAAGCACGCTCTGCATGTTGGTATTGAAACTTAAATTCATTAGTAACATTTGAACTGAACATGGAACGGAGAGACAACATAATGCTATTCTCCTCCGACTCAAAATCAGAATACGATTCCGCCACCTGAATATTAGAATTATCGTTTACGCTAAAAGGATTTTCCCATTTATTATATAAATTTCTAACGGTTAAACGGTGTTTATCATTAATTTGCCAATCCAATCTTAAAAAGAAATTATTTGCTTCCGTCTCACGATCAAACTGTCCAACTTGTTGTGAATCGCTCAAACCATAAACGCTACGACCAATATTTAGAAAACGGTCTAAGTTATCCGTAGTAATGCCCAATCTATTTTCATCATCATCGTTTTGAATTTCCGCAATACTAGTTGGCTCCCCCGCATCTTGTCTTTCAAAAACCGCAAAAAAGTGTAATTTATCTTTTATGATAGGACCTCCTATACTTAATCCATATTGTGAATTATAAAAGTCTGCATCTCGTTCTTGCCCTTGAATGGTATACTTACTTTGCAATCCATCTGCACGATGGTAGAAAAATGTACTACCGCTAAACTCATTAGTTCCTGCTTTCGTCACGGCGGAAATAGAACCGCCACCTTGTCTTCCTTCAGTAACATTGTAATCATTGGTAGACACCTCAAATTCACGAATAGCCTCTTGTGAAATGGTATATGGACCGCGACCAATTTCACCTGCTGTTAAGGTATTTCTAGCATTCAATCCATCAATAGTGACATTAGTAGAGGTCCTACGTTGCCCTCCTAAGTTAATACTTCCCGCACCTTGCATTGGAGAAAGACTGGTTAAGCCTGTAAAATTTCTACCTTCTGTGGCCAATTTTTTAATCTGTCCAGCTCCAATTTTTGTAGAAGCTCCTATTTGCTCTATTCTCTTGTACAGGCTGTTAGACGAAACCACTACTTCATTTAAAGCGGTAGATGATTCCTGTAGCACAAAATGTACTGTTAGGGCATCACCCAAATTCAACATAAACCCCTCTTGTTTAGCATCTGCAAAACCTAAATAACGTGCGGTTATTTCATAAGGTCCTCCTAAAGGCAATTGTAAAATCTTAAAATTTCCATTTTCATTAGTGATTGCCCCAGACAAGAAACCGGTAGCGTTATTTTTAAGGATAATTTCCGCACCCAATAAAGGTTCTCCGTCGGCATCTTTTATAGTACCGCCCACAGATGCGTTTGTTGCTTGACCAAAAGACAATTGAAACGTTCCGA
>CBDUKC010000219.1:0-5322 GCA_965367705.1 uncultured Maribacter sp.
GTATTGATAATGTGGTGAAGAAGATGACATCTAAGCCTCATAATTAAAGTAAAAAATTATAACATTTATGAAAATTGGCAGGTATGATTTGGGAACAGATTTCCTGCCATTTTTTTTTAATCACATCTTAACAATGAGAAAAATTGCACTAGTACTAAGCTTTTTGGTTGTTTTAAGCAGCTGCAAAAATGAGATGAATCCGGAAGCCACAGCCGAAACAGCTGTTGCCCAAGTGGATCCTTTGCCTTCTTGGAATGAAGGACAAACGAAGAACGCCATTATGGCCTATGTAAAAGGGGTGACCACGGAAGGAGGTGTCAATTTCATACCAGAAATGGATCGCGTAGCTACTTTTGATAACGATGGAAATTTATGGTCCGAACAACCCGCTTATTTTCAATTGTTTTTCGCAATGGATCGTATTAAAGCCTTGGCTGCCGAACACCCTGAATGGAAGACCACACAACCATATAAATCCGTATTGGAAGATGACATGAGTACCTTGATGTCTTTTGGAGAACATGGTTTACTTGAAATCGTGATGGCATCACACGCAGGAAATACCGTAACGGAATTTGAACAAATCGTTAAAGATTGGCTAGCAACGGCCAAACATCCGCGTTTTGATCAGCCTTATAACGCATTGGTTTATCAGCCTATGCTAGAGTTGTTAGACTACCTAAGAGCTAATGGTTTTAAGACCTTTATCGTGTCTGGGGGCGGGATAGAATTTATGCGTCCTTGGGTAGAAGAGGTGTATGGTATCCCAAAAGATCAGGTGGTAGGCAGTAGTATCAAGACCACCTTTCAAATGAACAACGGCAAAGCCGAGATTGTTCGCTTGGCAGAACTGGATTTCATTGATGATAAAGAGGGGAAACCTGTCGGCATCAATAAATTTATTGGTAGAAAACCTGTGTTCGCATCTGGAAACTCAGATGGTGACCTTCAAATGTTGCAGTATACGGACTCTAACAGTTATGAATCGTTTCAATTGTACCTGCACCATACCGATGCAGAAAGAGAATGGGCCTATGATAGGGAATCATCTATTGGGCGTTTGGACAAAGGACTTGATGAAGCGAATGAAAAAGGCTGGACCGTTATAGATATGCAAAAAGACTGGAATGTGATTTATCCATTTCAATTAAACAAATAAATACTCACATTAATTATAGAAAATCATGAAAAATTACTTGTATCTTTTTTTAGTAGTAATAGTCACTGCTGGTTGTGGGAGTAGTGTTTCTGTGACATCAGATTATGATGAAACCACGGATTTCTCTCAATACAAAACCTTTTCCTACTACGGCTGGGCGGATAATAGTGATAAAATATTAACGCAATTTGACAAAGATCGTGTTGAAACTGCAGTTAAAAACGAATTTGCAAGTCGAGGAATAACTTTAGACCAAAACAACGGCGATGCCATCATATCCCTGTATATTGTTGTGGACCAAAAAACGAGTTATAGCTCTTACACGGACCATTATAATAATGGAATGTATGGTGGGATGTACGCGGGGAGATACCGATACCGATATGGTTATGGCGCAGGCTATGGAATGGGAAGCAGTACCACAACCACTACGGAGAATAATTATGCGGTTGGAACACTTATTGTAGATGTTTTTGATGCAAAGGATAAAAAACAAATCTGGCAGGGTGTCGGAAAAAAGACAATCGATGAAAATAAAGGCAAACGTGAAGAACGTATAAATGCAGCGGTTGCGAAAATCATGAAAGAATACCCTGTTCAACCACAGGAATAGCGACATGCTAGCGTAATGAAAAAAGCGAGTGCTGTTACTTTACAATAGCACTCGTTTTGGTAGCACCTATTAGCATATACATTTTGTTTGTTGTGTATTTATGAAGCAGCTTTATATTGTTTTAGTCGTAGTCTTATGTGCAGTAAGTAATGGATTTGCACAAGATAGCATAGTTGATCAAGAGGTTAAGGTAAATGAACAATTTTGGCTGGACTACAATCACGCTACTATCCTTAGTGAAACCCAGTCTATACGAACCCAGATTGCATTCCGAACGATTGTACCCAATGTTTTCAATCGTTTCCAAGCCGTTTCAACCGTAACGTTTAAAAACACAAAACAAGAGAATAAAATTTTGAGTCTTATAGACTCTTATCAATTGGGCGGTGGTGCCATTTATACGCAAAATAACAATACCACTGATAATTTTGAACTACGGCTAATTCAGGGATTTAAATTTAATATCCCGACCATTAAACTAATCACCATAAATAACTATGTGCGATTAGAAGAACGCTTTCAAAATTCTTTTAACGACGATGGTTGGCGAAGTGGTTATCGTTTGCGCTACCAAATAGGCACCAATATTAGTTGGGCAAAACACTATCTAAGCTTTATAGAGGGCATCTACTTCCCCTTCAAGGCTGAATTCTTTTTTAATCTAAAAAAAACAGACCGTTTTAATGACGTGATTAGGATATCTCCCGGGGTAGGCTACAAATTTAAAAATAACTGGCGTTACGAGCTTTTTGCCATATTCAACCGAACTAAGAACATCACAGAAACCAATAACAAATCTAGCGACTTTATTCTGCGACTACGGGTGTACAGCGGCGGAAAAAAGGAAAAGGTCTTAGACGAACAACTAGATTTTCAACTAGACGATGGGGATTAAATTCACCCAGTACTAGTGTTAAAGGAACCTACTCTATTTTCTGTAAACTTTTCATCATATTATTGGCATAAACAGCAGCCGTTTTATACGCTTCTTTAGGGTCATTAACATCTGAAGTGACCACAGCTACCAACTGGTTATCACTGATTTCATCTAGATTGTAAGCTACGGTTTCTAAAACATAGTTATTGTACGTTCGGGTTGATGTAGATAATGGAATATAACCCCCAAAGGAACTGTAATAAGAACCATAGGCATACGGATTACCATAGTAATTGTAAAAGTTGCCATAATAACCTGGATAATAGTTTCCGTAGCTGGCTCCCACGTACATCCCACTGCTAGATGTTGACGTAACCTGCTCCTTTTCCTTAATAACGGTAAGCACAATACCTGTATATCCTTCACTGCTTAAGAGACTCTTGATTAAAGCAACGCGTTCTTCTGATATTTCGCGATTAGGATATATTTTTGGTGCCTTTTTAAAACTTTCCGTAGCGGATATCCCAACTGCTTGAAGCTCTAAGACTATCGCTTCTTCAAATGCAATACGAGCATGATCATCAGCTGTTCTGGCAATAACTAAAACATTTTTTTCCTTAAAAATATCTACCACATTCTGATCAGCTTTCCAAGAACCGGTTACTTTAGATTTTGAAGAGGAGCATCCTTGTATAAGGAAACAAACGGTAACGATGAAGACGGCTTTAAAGCTATTTGACATAAAGAAAAAATTTAGAAATAATTGATTAGTTTTTTATCGCATCTGGTTAAATGAATTCCCAAAGGTTGGTAAAAATAATACCTATTTAATTATTCTAAGACAATGGGGAGGCTAATTTTGTTTTATAATGGAAATTTCTAGTCTTTTTAGTATTTCATACTGAAACTAAAACGTTGGTTTAGAGAGTAGAACCATTTGAGAAACAGCAAAACCACAAGGAATACATATCACGATAGAACTGTAGGGCAGCTCCTTTTAAAAGGAAAAATGTAAATTTGCTTCATTTTCATAAATGTAATAGTGCAAGCATCCCTAACCCTAGGTCAAAGCATTTAACTGTAACACAAGAAAAACACACTAAATGAATAAATTAATATATGTACTTGTATGTTGTCTAACACTAGGCAATGTATTTGGTCAAGTATATACCGATAAACCAAAGGTGCTTAAAGACACCGCTCCCTATAATTCGTTACTTCCCATTTTTGGAAAAAAAGTGAAAGAGTTGGGTTTTGATTTACCCTACTCTGCTGGCCTTTCTGTAAATTATTTATGGCAAAAATCAGAAATCAGTATCTCTAACGTGAATGTGGGTTTCAATAATAGTCCGCTGTATGACGTAGATGAATTAATTAATTTTAATAGCACCACTGCCGAATCCAATGGAATTAATATTCGACCAGATATCTGGGTTTTTCCTTTTTTAAACGTGTATGGTATTATTGCCAATGCCCAATCTACAACGAACGTAGATGTGAGCATATGGGTGCCCCGAATTAACGAATCTGAAGAAATATTTAACATACAAACAAATCCTGAGTTTAATACGACTACTGCTGGTTTTGGATTCACCCCAACGGCTGGCTTTTTTGGTGGATGGATAGCTTTTGATATGAATTTCACCTGGACCGATGTAGATGCTCAGGAAAAACCAGTATTCGCCTTTGTTTTTGACCCCAGAATTGGAAAGACATTTGAATTAGCCAAACCTAACCGGAACATCTCTTTTTGGGTTGGAGGATTTCGTTTAAAAGTGAATAGAGACACGCGTGGGGATATAGCGTTAGGGGAGGTATTTCCAATACCGGAATGGGACCAAAAAATTACTTCTGCACAAGGAAAGGTTGGCGAAGCGCAAATAGAATTAGACACCTGGTGGGAAGATTTGTCCCCGATAGAGCAACGAAACCCAGTAAACGTTGTGAAACGCGAGGGTAATCAGAAGAAACTTGATCTAGCCTCCACTTTTTTAAATGCTGCGGAAAATGCCGTAGATACTGCGGATAATTCCTCACTGCAGTACACGTTGGACAAGAAGCAGAAAAGCATGTGGAACTTTGTAGTAGGCAGTCAGTTTCAATTGAATAAAAGTTGGATGATACGTGCCGAATACGGTCATGCTTCAGGTCGTGATCAAGTCTTTTGTGGGCTACAATACAGGTTTGATTTATAAAGTGCTAATACTTCACCTGTATAAAAGTACGTAAGCTAAGTTTTGAATTTGGTATTGGTCTTATACAACAGGGTTCTTTTAGCGTAACAAAAATGTAGTTCTAAAAAATTTTATATTTGTAGTATCCTTCCATAGCAAATTCAGTAATCACCTTGTGTATAGGATAAGTGATTATAGCATCTCAAAATTGGGTGAAGATTTATAATTAAGTTCCTGATTAATCTATAGTTAAAAAGTCCATTATGCCAGATACCGAACCAGTAAAACGATTTAAACTTTCTCAAAGAATTGAAATGTTTTTTAGGCCCAGATTCTTGGCCCTGATTATCTCTATATTGTTAATGCTATGTGGTATACTCGCTACCGTTTTAGGAGCAAAAAAAATCATAAATGCAATTCTCATTTTTGCCGGTTTTCATGAAGGAAAACCAGGTGTTTATCTTATAGAATCTATAGATACCTTTCTTTTTTCACTTGT
>CBDUKC010000220.1:0-5307 GCA_965367705.1 uncultured Maribacter sp.
ATGGGTAACAATGTGGCTCGATTTGGAATGTGGAACGCTGCTGTAGACTGGCAGGAGATTTTTCACTTTCCTGATTTTTATCTTGAAAACATTAAAAACGACGAGGAAATAGAACGTGAATTCGTTTACGAAATGCCTCAAGCACTAAAAGACGAGTTTTCTAAATCAAAAAACATTGAATTTGATATAAAGGCCGAATACAAGAAGAGTTTTGCCAATGGGGAAAAGTCCAAATTGGTATTGGAACGCAGTATTGAACAACATGCTCAAATCTGTGTAGAAAATGCAGAGGATGTTTTCGATGCGCGTATTCTTGCTAAAAAACTTAAAGAAGAAATTGCGTATCGGGTGCGGCAATACTCTTATTGCATAATGAACAATACCAAAAATTACAAAGAATGGTTAGAAGAGGACTACGAAAGAAAACTGAGAAGTAAGATTTCGAAAAAGTTTGCGGCCAAGATGTGATTTAAGCTATACATTGCTAACTAGCATAAAATAACTTCATTATCGAACTAGCGGAACATCCCTATAATAAAAAAGTACTCATTATTGGTTGGGGCTGGCCAGAGCCTAACGCAACCGCTGCAGGAATTAGGATGTTGCAATTGACATCGTACTTTAAAACACGTGATTATCAAATTACTTTCGTGGCTACTACTGCAGAAAATGACCATTCAGAATACCTGAATCAGCTTGGGGTTGAAACAAAACAGGTCTTTTTAAATTGCGATTCTTTCGATAGGTTTTTGAATGTACTACAACCTAATATCGTTTTGTTCGATCGCTTCCTTAGCGAGGAACAATTTGGATGGCGTGTGGCGGAACAGGTTCCGGATGCAATTAGAATTCTTGATACAGAAGATGTACATTCCTTGCGACACGTGCGCGAGCAGTGCTTTAAAAAGAATATCCCTTTCACTAAGGCTCTTTGGTTACAGGATGATAAGACCAAACGAGAGCTCGCTAGTATTTACAGGTGTGACTTTTCCCTAATTATTTCGGATTTTGAAATACAACTGTTAACCGATATTTTAGGAAATAATAGCAATTTACTACATCACTTGCCTTTTATGGTCGACATATCTGAAGTTCCTTCAAATACGCCAAGTTTTGAGCAACGAAGGGATTTTATCTTTATCGGAGGAGGAAAACATGCACCGAACATTGATGCAATACAACATCTTAAGCGCGATTTATGGCCTAAAATAAAAACGAAATTGCCTAAGGTAAATCTGAATATTTACGGAGCCTATTTTCCTCAAGAAATTCGACAGCTTGATGATAAGAATACAGGATTTAACGTGTTGGGCCAAACGCCAGACGTAGGAGGGGTAATACAAACAGCACGTATTTGTTTGGCTCCTTTACGTTTTGGTGCAGGAACTAAAGGAAAACTATTGCATGCTATGCAGTTTGGAACCCCAAGTGTTACGACCATGATTGGAGCGGAGGGTATGCACGGAGAAATGGATTGGAATGGTGCAATTACAACGTCAGACGTAGATTTTATACATGCAGCTGTTGACTTGTATACTTCTAAAACAAAATGGGCAAAAGCTCAAAAAAATGGGTATCGTCTCATACGTTCTGGATATGAAAAGAAGACGCTAGAAAAAAACCTTGACACCAAAATTGATAGTCTACTCCATACTCTTAAAGCACATCGAACCACGAATTTTGTAGGCGCACTTTTAGTATACCAAACCATGGCAAGCACAAAATACATGAGTAAATGGATACAGGAAAAAAATAAATAATAGCGTCAGATTTTAGCAATAAATGAGTAGCTAGCACAGAAGCTGCCTTTTGTAACCCATTATTTTTTTAGCTCTCGCTTCATTAATACTTCTAAATATGCGACTGTATTTATTAGGTATTTTCTGTCATGGGTTACGGTGGCCATTACTATTGCTCCCTGTAGCATGGTAAACATCTGTTTAGCAAATTGTAATGGTGTCACTGGAATTTTTATTTCTCCATCATTAAGACCGGTTTCAAGGACTAAAGCAATTTTCCCTTCAATTTCCTTAATCGTTTCCCTAGCAGCTGCCGCAAGCAGCTTGTTGTTATGTTGGGCATCCATACCTACGTTTAGAACAGGACAGCCTCCCATAGAACTCGTAAAGGAATCGTATTTCTTATATAATTCGGTTAAATTGGATAAGCGATCAAGGGAAGTTCCGGGAATACCCAATCTATCATCAATTGCATCCAATAGAAGCCTACGATTATGTTCAAAAGCGGAAAGTGCCAAGGCTTCTTTATTTTCAAAATTACCGTACAAGGCCCCTTTTGTAAGTCCTGTTGCCTCGGTAAGGTCGCTCATACTAGTGCCTATATAGCCATGCTTGTTAAAAATAGGCGCAACGGTTTTAATGATAAAATCAGTGGTTCTTTCGGCTTTTGTAGACATTAATTTTTGGTTTTATACGAAGATAAAAAATCTATACTGTACGGTATATAGTGTTTATAAAAAAAAGCGCACTAATTTTATTTTAGTGCGCTTTTAACGGTGTAATAAGGGTTTTTAAACTACTAAATCGTTCTGATTTCTAAATACCAGTTCGTTATCAAAAGCATCTAGCAAAATAATACTATCAGCCTTTATAGTTCCGCTAAGCAGGGCTTTAGACATGTTATTCAACACTTCTTTTTGTATCGTTCTTTTTACCGGTCTAGCCCCAAATTGTGGCTCATAACCTTTCTTTGCTAAGAAACTAATAGCCTCTTCCGTTGCATCCAAGGTAATGTTCTGTTTGTTCAGCATCTTTTTCAATCCTTCTAATTGCAACTTCACAATCTCATGAATATTTTCCTCATTTAAGGGCGTAAACATAATAATATCATCTATCCTATTCAAGAATTCTGGTCTTATGGTTTTATTCAATAAACCTAGCACCTCAATTCTAGCAGCCTCCGCAGCGCTGTGGGTATCATTGGAATTTTCAAATTTATCTAGGATTATCTGACTTCCCATATTACTGGTCATGATGATAATTGTGTTCTTAAAATCGGCCACGCGTCCCTTATTGTCCGTCAATCTTCCTTCATCCAACACCTGTAAGAGAATATTAAATGTATCTGGGTGGGCCTTCTCTATCTCATCTAAAAGCACAACTGAGTAAGGACGTCTTCGCACGGCTTCTGTTAACTGTCCACCTTCATCATATCCTACGTAACCAGGAGGCGCTCCAACCAATCTACTTACCGAGTGCCGTTCTTGATATTCACTCATGTCTATTCTGGTCATAGCATTTTCATCATCAAAAAGATAAGAAGCTAAGGTCTTTGCCAATTCTGTTTTTCCCACACCAGTTGTACCCAGAAAAAGAAACGAACCAATAGGTTTTTTCATATCCTGTAATCCAGCCCTGCTTCTTCTAATTGCATCCGAAACCGCCTGTATGGCTTCGTCTTGGCCAACAACACGTTTGTGCAACACCTTCTCCAAGCTTAGCAGTTTCTCACGCTCGCTCTGTAGCATTTTGGTTACCGGAATCCCTGTCCATTTCGCTACAACCTCTGCGATATCCTCACTAGTGACCTCTTCTTTGATCAAGGTTCCCGCTTCCTGCTGTTTGGTAAGTTCTTCTTGAAGCTTTTCAAGATTTCCCTGGGCATTCTTTATTTTCCCGTAACGTATTTCCGCGACCTTTCCATAATCTCCATTACGTTCCGCGCGTTCCGCTTCGGCCTTGAAATTTTCAATATCTAATTTTGTTTTTTGAATATTGTCCACCACTGATTTCTCACTTTCCCATTTTGCAAATAGTTCATTGCGATCTTCCTTCACATTGGCCAACTCTAGGTTAAGCACTTTAAGCTTGGACTTATCATTTTCCCTCTTTATAGCCTCAATTTCAATCTCCAATTGCATGATTTTCCGATCAAGAACATCTAGTTCCTCAGGTTTGGAATTGATTTCCATACGCAACTTGGAAGCAGCTTCGTCCATTAGGTCAATTGCCTTGTCCGGCAAGAATCTGTTGGTAATATACCGTTGCGATAGCTCTACTGCGGCAATGACCGCTTCATCCTTTATACGGACCTTATGGTGTGCTTCGTATTTTTCTTTGATTCCACGAAGGATGGAAATGGCACTTTCCGTATCGGGCTGATCCACTACTATTTTTTGGAACCTTCTTTCTAAGGCCTTATCCTTTTCAAAATACTTCTGATATTCATCTAAGGTAGTAGCTCCAATAGCTCGGAGTTCCCCTCTGGCCAAAGCTGGCTTAAGGATGTTTGCCGCATCCATAGCTCCTTGACCACCACCAGCGCCTACAAGGGTATGAATTTCATCTATAAACAATATAATATCTCCATCGGCGTCTGTCACTTCTTTGATTACCGCTTTTAAGCGTTCCTCAAATTCGCCCTTATACTTAGCGCCGGCTATAAGGGCGCCCATATCCAAAGAGTAAATTGTCTTATCCTTTAGATTTTCAGGAATGTCTCCTTGTACGATTCTATGTGCTAAGCCCTCTGCAATAGCAGTTTTACCTACGCCCGGTTCTCCTACCAACATTGGATTGTTTTTTGTCCTTCTAGAGAGAATTTGGAGTACTCTTCTAATTTCTTCATCCCTTCCAATAACTGGATCTAATTTTCCGCTATCAGCCATTTCATTTAGGTTTTTAGCGTATTTATTTAGGGAATTATAAGTTTCCTCAGCACTTTGAGAGGTTACTTTTGCACCGTTACGTAGCTCCGATATGGCAGAAAGAATATTTTTTTCTGATACCCCTTGATCTTTTAAAATTTGTGCAATCTTACTTTTTGATTTAAAGATGGATAGAAAGAGGTGTTCAATGGAAACATATTCGTCGCCCATGCTTTTAGCTACAATACTAGCTTCGTTTAGTGTTTTTCCAGCCTCACGGGAAAACATAATATCTCCACCCTCTACCTTTGGAAACGTACTCATCTCCTTTTCTAAAATCTGATGTATTAAACCAGCATTTAACCCTAACTTCTTCAAAAGAAAAGGAATGGCATTCTCATCTACCTCGGTAATCGCTTTAAAAAGGTGTTCATTCTCTATTTGTTGATGGCCCATGGTCTGAGCTATCAGCTGGGCCTGCTGCATGGCCTCCTGTGATTTTATTGTAAAATTATTTGTGTTCATATTTTTATTTGTTTAGGTTCTAGTCTTATTTTTGTCATATAGGACAACAATCCTACCAATACGAAATGAGCGACAAAATGTCGCTAAAACCGCTAACTAACAAGACATTACGTCAGTTTTAGTAAGGAAAACAAGATTACGTTGACAAACACATAAAAATATGGGATTATTTAGTA
>CBDUKC010000221.1:0-5304 GCA_965367705.1 uncultured Maribacter sp.
TCCCTTGGGCCGCTACACAGTGGGAAGATGTAAGTTCCTCTGCACGCGCTGCCTCTTTATCCCCTAATGGCAAAAGGGTTATTGTAGAATCTAGGGGTGATATTTTTACCATACCACTGGAGTTCGGAGATTCAAGAAATATAACGGAAACTGCCAATGCCGCGGATAGGGCGCCTATCTGGTCACCGAAAGGAGATAAATTAGCCTGGTTTTCAGATATAGATGGCAAAGGATATAAATTGATGTTGGCTTCGCAAGACGGCTTGGATACCCCTACCTCGATTGCCATCGGAGAATCAAAAATGGCATGGGATCCCAGTTGGTCACCAGATGGAAAACATATCGCCTTTGTAGATGATGATGTACGTTTACGGGTATTGAATCTGGATACAAAAGCCATACAGACCATAGATATTGGAGGTACCAATATTGAACGTGGTAGCATTAGCATGAACTGGTCACCAGATTCCAACTGGCTAGCATATGCCAAAGCAGGTAGTAATAATTTTAGACAGATTTTTATTTGGTCCGTTAAGAATGGACAAAAAAGAGCCATAACCGATGCTTTTGCAGATTCCTTCTCCCCCGCTTGGGACTTAAACCATAAACAATTTTACTTTCTAGCAAGTACAGAAGTTGCATTAGGTTCCGGTTGGGCCAATACGAGTTCCATGGCTTCCAGTCCTTCCTATGCGGCATATGTTGTGAATTTACAGCAAGATGATCCCTCCCCTTTTAAGCCAAAGAGTGATGAGGAAACTCCAGAAAAGGAAACGGATAAGAAAAAAGATTCCGACAAAAAGAAGAACAAAAAAGAAAAAGATGATGAAGCGCCTAAAAAGGTTGTAAAAATAGATTTTGATACCCTAAGCCGGCGCACCTTAGCCCTCCCAGTTCCAGAACGGGAATACAGCTTTATTGCAGCAGGCCCAGAAGGTACAGCATTTCTAGGTGAATATGTGCCCAATGAAAAAGGCCTTAGCCTTAAAAAGTTTACGCTGGAAGACCAAAAAAGCAAAGACTATATTTCTGGAGCCAGAAACGTTTCCATTACAAGTAACGGAGCGCATCTATTGGCAAATGTAAACGGACAATGGAACGTAATCGATACGAAAGGAGATAGCGGAGAGAATGGGAAAACGGTAAAAGTAGATTTGCAATTAAACCTGGACCGTTCCATGGAATGGAAACAAATGTTCGAAGAGGCGTGGCGCTATGAGCGTGATTATTTCTATGATCCAAATCTTCATGGTCGGGATTGGAACCTTGTGTACGAACGTTATGCACCGCTAGTTCCTTTTATAAAACATAGGGCAGACCTCACCTACGTTCTAGATCAGGTAAACGGTGAACTTTCCGTTGGCCATAGTTTTGTGTTCGGAGGGGATTATCCAAAAGTTGCCGATTCTAAAATGGGTATGTTAGGAGCGGATATGACCGTTGAGAACGAGCGTTGGAAAATAAACAGAAGGTATACTACCGAGAATTGGAATCCAGGTTTATCGGGACCTTTGGATGCCCCTGGCCTCAACATAAAAGATGGCTACTACCTGGTAGGTATTAATGGTGATGAGCTAACAGGTTCGGATAACCTCTATAAGTATCTAGATGGGACCTTGGACAAACAGACCGTCTTGCACATTAATAGTGAACCCACTTTTGAGGGGGCTTGGCAGGAAATCGTAAAACCCATAGGAAGTGAAAATTCTTTACGGCAGCGCACGTGGGTAGAGGATAATCGTAGAATGGTAGATTCGCTCTCCAATGGGAGACTAGGCTACGTTTGGGTGCCCAACACTGGAGGTCGTGGTTATGTCTCCTTTAACCGCTATTATTTTGCTCAACAAGATAAAGAAGGAGCGGTCATAGATGAACGTTTTAACGGAGGGGGACTATTGGACGATTATATGGTAGATCTTATGACACGTAGTTTACGGGCAGGTTTAACAAACGAAGTTCCCAATGGTAAACCTATGCGCCTGCCTGCAGGTATTTTGGGGCCAAAAGTGCTATTGATTAATGAAATGGCCGGATCTGGAGGCGATTTCTTTCCATGGGTCTTTAGACAACAGAAAGCGGGTAAACTTATTGGCATGACCACATGGGGCGGTTTAGTAAAGTCATCCGTACACTATCCTTTGGTAGATGGGGGCGCACTCACCTCTCCAGATAATGCGGTTTTTGATCCCATAAACAACAAATGGATTGCCGAGAATGTTGGGGTTGCACCAGATATAGAAGTAAGGCAAGATGCCCTATCCTTATCGAAAGGAAACGACCCTCAATTAGAACGCGCAGTAGCGGAATTGTTGAAACAACTAGGGACACAAACGAATATTGTACCGCCAAAGTTCCCATCACCTGCAACGGGGAATCAAGGGAATTAATGGACCTGATATGACCGCAAAACTGAATACTTTAATCTTTAAAGGCCTCATCACAATTTAACCGTAAACAAACCAATTTTAGAATCGATTAAAATGAAACGCAGAGATTTTATCGTTAAAACGGCAGGGGTTACAGCGGCATCCTTGTCGTATTCCAGTTTATACAGTCAAATTAACAAGAAGATAGAAAGCGCTTCGGCCAACACTAATTACGATGTTATTGTACTCGGTGTAGGCAGTATGGGTGCCTCCACCTGTTATCATTTAGCTAAACAAGGGTATAAGGTCCTTGGATTGGAACAATTTGATATTCCCCACGAACTTGGTTCACATGCGGGGCAAAGCCGTATCATCCGCAAGGCCTATGGTGAGGCATCTGATTATGTGCCCTTGTTGGAAAGGGCATATCAAAACTGGGAAACCTTAGAAGCCGAAACCGGTTCTCAAGTATATTACAAAACAGGCCTGGTTTATTTTGGCGCTACCGATGATCCCTTTTTGAAGACCGTAAAGCAATCATCCGCCGAATATAATATTCCGGTCAACTCCCTTTCGGTAGCGGAATGCGATCAAAAATACCCACAGTTTAACCTACCCAATGAATTTCAACGCTTGGAGGAACCCGATGCTGGTTTATTAACCCCAGAGCGAAGCATCCTTTTATTCGTGCAACAGGCCTTACATAATGGCGCAGTGGTCCGCACTAAAGAAAAAGTACTGGATTGGAGCTCTAAAAACGGTATCGTTACCGTAAAAACAGACAAGGGAAGCTATACCGCGGCAAAATTGGTCATCACGGCAGGTGCTTGGGCCGGAAAAATGGTTTCTGGTTTTGCACCCAAACTAAAGGTGACACGACAAGCATTGGCCTGGGTACAGCCAAAAAAATGGGAAACGTTTGGTCTAGGAAACTTCCCATGCTGGAACATTGCACATAAGGGCTCTGATTTTTACGGATTTCCCATACTGCCTGTTGGGCAATTTGGCGGTCCATTAGGGCTAAAACTTGCATTACACTATCCAGGTGGAGACATCACCGATCCGGATATGGTAAACAGAAACACCAAGGAGACGGACGAAAACGTGTTAATCGACTTCTTGAAGAAATTTATGCCCGATGGCTATCAAAGCACCCTCACCATGAAGACCTGCCTGTATACCAATACGCCCGATGAAAATTTCATCGTAGACTTCTTGCCTGGTTTTGATAGCAGTGTTGTTATTGCCGCAGGGTTTAGTGGACACGGGTTTAAATTTGCTAGTGTGATTGGCGAGATACTCGCAGACCTTGCCGTAAAAGGAGCAACATCGTTGCCAATAAAATTTCTTAATACAGATAGATTTAAAGAATAAAAAACCATACTAAAAATGAAAAAACAGCTTCTATTTATAGCATTAGCACACATACTTTGCACACCGTTAATTGCCCAAACCAGCAATTACAGCGACCTAATAGCTGAAAAAGCGAACGACATTGAAGAAAAAGTAATTAATTGGCGCCACGATATTCATCAAAATCCAGAATTGGGAAACCGAGAGCTACGTACCGCAGCACTTGTTGCAAAGCACTTACAATCGCTAGGTATTGAAACCACGACCAACGTAGGTGTTACCGGTGTTATAGGTATATTGAAAGGCGACCAACCTGGCCCTGTAATAGCCCTAAGAGCAGATATGGATGCCCTACCCGTAGCGGAGATAAATGATTTACCCTTTGCCTCAAAAGTAAAGACCATGTACAATGGTAAAGAAACCAGCGTAATGCATGCCTGCGGACACGATGGGCATACCGCGATTTTAATGGGTGTTGCCGAGGTATTGGCAAGTATGAAAAAAGAGTTGAAAGGAACAGTGAAATTCCTCTTTCAACCAGCAGAAGAAGGTGCGCCAAAAGGGGAAGAAGGTGGTGCAGCATTACTGGTGAAAGAAGGTGTGTTAGAGAAGCCAAAAGTGGATGTGATTTTTGGATTACACCTGAGCTCCCAAACAGAAGTTGGTAAGATAAACTATCGTTCGGCAGGGATTATGGCAGGTGCCACAGATTTTAAGATTACTATAATTGGTAAGCCTAGTCATGGGTCTCAACCTTGGCTTTCAGTAGACCCTATTCTTACAGCGGCACAAATTGTCACCAGTCTCAATACCATAGTAAGTAAGAACATTAACCTAACCGAAAATCCTGCTGTGGTACTCGTGGCAGCCATAAATGGTGGTAATCGCTCCAATGTTATCCCTGCTGAGGTGGAAATGCTTGGCTCCATTAGGGCTTTTAGTAATGAAGATGAAACCCTGATTTATGGCCGTATTAAGCAGATAGCAGAAAAAACAGCTGAAGCTGCAGGGGCAAGTGCCGTGGTGGAGATTCCTTACTCCGTTCATTATCCCGTTACCAATAATAATGTGGAACTGACGAAAGCGGTGCTACCCTCTTTACAAAAATCTGCGGGATCGGAAAATGTCATCTTGATACCACCTATTACAGGCTCCGAAGACTTTTCCTATTTTGCCCAAAAAGTGCCAGGCTTTTTCTTTTTCATTGGCGGTATGCCAACAGGGCAAGACCCCAAATTGGCCGCACCGCACCATACCCCAGAATTCAGTATTGACGATACCGCTTTTAAGACGGGTGTAAAAGCTTTTTGCAATTTGGTGTTTGATTATGCAGCGGAGTTTAAAAAATAAACACAAAACCCCTCCCAAAGAGGGAATGCTTTATAGTTATGCTTAAATTCTTTGGAGGGCCGAACGGTCAGCGAAGGTCTGGTAGACCTTTGATAGTGAGGAGCCAGGCGGTGCGCAGGCAAAAAAACAAAAAATATGATAAAGTTCTTCAGGAGAATTAGATTCAAGTTCATGAAAACAGGGAAAACCACCAAGTACTTCAAATACGCCATTGGTGAAATTTTACTCGTGGTCA